>JAGOUB010000033.1 GCA_018061525.1 Candidatus Peribacteraceae bacterium | reverse complement strand
CTGGTGCCAACAAGACATCGTCGCGGTCGGCTTCGAATCGCACCTGGAGCTGTGGAGCGTCAACGGCGAGAAGAAGCTGAAGACGCTCGACATCGGCGGTGGCAAGGAGCCCGCCAAGATCCAAGGCCTCTGCTACCACAAAGAGCGTAAAGCGCTGATCTGCGTCACGCAGCGCGGCGACGTCTACCACTGGCTGACCACCCACGACGAGATCCGCCGCAAGAGTGAGCCGGTCCGGCCCAGCGGCAACATCGGGGCGATCAAGCACAAGAGCCTCCGAGCGTCCGGCTCGGACCATCTGATCCTGAGCGCCATCGGCGATAAGGACGTGAAAAACTGGCGCTTCTACGACGGCGGCATCGAGTCGATGATCACGAAGACGGAAGCGCTCAGGAACGAGTACGAGTACTACCACGACCTCTCGCCGAACGGCAAGTGGACGACGATCTACCGCCCCAGCGAGGGCGTCGGTCACGTCCTCTGGCTCACGCCCGTGACGACGGACGTGAAAAAGAAGTAAACGACTGGACCAACCCCGAAGCCCCGCACGATGTGCGGGGCTTCTTTTTTTGGCGCGCTCAGTTGAGCAGGTGGTTGCCGCCGTTCTTGGCGCGCTGGGCGGCGGCGATGACGTAGCGGACGGTGGCGATGTCGCCGCTCTCGGCTGCGTGGCGCATCAAGCGCTGGCCGTTGACCGTGCCGCCGCCGTAGTTGGTGCCGTCGACGTAGGCGGCGATGCGGTTCACGGGGAGCAGGTAGTCCTCAAGGTACTTGGGGGACGTGTTCTTGTAGCCGGCCGTGAGCATGGCGTCGGCCTCGAAGAAGGCGACCGGCGGGGTGCGCAGGAGCTCGTCGGCCTCGGGATCGCCGGTCTGGAGGAGCACGTCCTTGATCTGCTTGGCCTGGCCATCGAGGTGCTGCACCTCGTGGTCGTTGATCTCGGTGGCGGCGGCGCCGTCGGCGGTCGACATGGCGAAGTCCGGGGCGACGAAGATCTGCTCGCCCTTCTGCAGGCCGGCGGAGTCGATGTTGCCCACCTGCATGCGGCGGTCGAAGCGCTCGGTGCGGGTGGCGCCCAGCTCAGCCGCAGCGCTCTCGGCGGCGCGCTCGGCGCCGGCCTTCACCTCGTCGGGCATTCCCGCAAAGAGCCGCTGTGTGTGGCGGCGGATGGCGCGGCGGTGGGTGTCTTCCACCTGGGCGACGCGCTGCTGGCTGTCGGCGGCCTCGCGGACCGCGGCCTGCTCGGTCTCGCGGGCGAGCTGGCGGCCGATGCCGGTCATGTCGAGCTTGTCCTGGCCGGTGGTGTGGAGAGTGGGAGCGTTCATGCGAGGTAGGGGAAGTGGGGGGTAGGCAGGACGAAAGACCCGGTTGGGGTGGGGTACTGTTCTGAGGTGCTGTTGTTTCTCTCGTGCCCAGTGGCGCGGATGGCGCCCTCCATGGGAAACACAGTATCTCCCCCACTTCTACAGCGGGCAAGGAAAAGGTCTGCGAATGGTCAGCGGAACCGGTCGAAGAACGCGGAAACGTCTGTGGTCCGCACTTCTTCCAGGGGGGTGGTCTGCCGGCCCTGGCGCGGGACCAGGCGCTCGGCAAAGTTCGGCACGTCCTCGCGGCGATAGAGCACGCCGGTGGCGATCGTCTCCGAGACGTCGAGCGCCAGCTTGCGGGCGGCCTCCAAATTGCCGGGATCGTGGCCCATGGCGGACGCGTCCTTGCAGCGCTCCAAGAGCCAGTCGTGCGTGGCGAAGTGGTTGAACGTGGGGCAGGCCTGCAGCACGTCCACGAAGGCAAAGCCGCGGTGCTCCATCGCCTGCGCCATGATGTTCGTCAGCTGCGGGATGTCGCCCGAGAAGCCGCGCGCCACGAAAGTGGGCTCCAGCGAGAAGACGAAATCCATCAGCGGCAGCGTGTGCTCGGGGATGCCGTTGGGCGACGTGTTCATCGGCTGCCCCTCGGGCGTGAGCGAGCTGGCCTGGCCGGTAGTGAGGCCGTAGTTGGCGTTGTTGTGCAGGACGAACGTGATCGGGTAGTGGCTGCGCATCGCGTGCACGAAGTGGCCCATACCCTCGGAGAACGTGGCGCCGTCGCCGCCGAAGGCGATGACGGGCAGCTTGGGGTTGGCCAGCTTGGCGCCGGCGGCGAAGGGCAGCACACGGCCGTGCAGGCCGTGGAAGCGGTAGCCGGCCAGCTTGTCGGAGCCGTTGCCGTGGCAGCCGACGTCGTAACAGAGCAGCACTTCCCAGGGCTGCAGGTTCTTTTGGACCAGCGCGCGCTTCACGGCGGTCCAGATGCCGTAGTCGCCGCAGCCGTCGCACCACACGCACTTATTCTCGCAGCGGTACTGCGCCATCGACGCCTTATCCTGCGGGCCGGAGACGGAGAGCGGGATGGACGTCATGCCTTTTTGGGGGAACGAGCCGCAATACGCTTGCCTGGAGCGGCCTTCTTCTTGGGAGTGGGCGCGAGGAATGACTGGAGTTTGGCCTCGAGCTCATCGCGGAAGAACGGCCGGCCGTCGTACTTGAGGAGCTTCTCCGTGATCATGAGACCGCACTCGCGGGCAATGAGCTGGCCAAGCTGGCCGTCGTGATTGCCCTCGACGAGCACCACGCGCTTGGCCTTCTTGGCGAGCGCACGCAGCCGTTCGGTCTTGAGCGGCCAGAGGTAGGTGAAGTGCAGGTAGCCAGCGGCCTTGGATTCGCCGCGCAGCGCATCGAGCATCGGCCCCTTGGTGGAGCCCCAGCCGACAAAGAGCACGTCGACCGCCGGCTCGCCCTCGACCGGCTCGCGCTTGCCGCCGCCAAGGAAGAGCTCGGGCTCGGGCAGCACCGCTTTGAGGCCGGCGAACTTACGCTGGCGCTTCTCCATTTGGGCGATCGCGTTCTCGGCCGTCTCGTCCACCGAGCCATCGCCGCGGTGCTCGTCACCCTGCGCCACCCAGGTGGCGGCGGGAGAGCCCGGCAACCAGCGCGGCGAGACGCCGTCCGGCACCGAGGGATCGTAGCGGTCGGACGCCTTGAGCTCGGCGAGCGCCTTGGGATCGGTCACGAGCTTGCCGCGTGAGAACGGCGTCTGGGACTGGTCGAACTCGGGTTCGGTGTAGAGCGCCTCGGCGATCTGCTTGTCGGTGAGAACGATGGTCGAGAGCTGCCAGTCTTCCGCCAGGTTGAAGGCGATGGGCAGCAGCTTGAAGGAATCCTCGGCGTCGCTAGCGGAGATGACGCAGCGCGGGAACTCGCCGTGGCCGCCGTGCACCGCCAGGTGCAGGTCGCCCTGGCCAGTCCAGGTAGGCAAGCCCGTGGCGGGACCCGGGCGCTGCGCGAGCACGAACACCGTCGGGTTCTCGATGATGCCGTTGAGCGACACCGTTTCGGTCATAAGGTCGTAGCCGCCGCCCGAGGTGCCGGTGAGCGCACGCGTACCGGCGAGCATGGCGCCGGACACCATCTGCGCGGCCGTGATCTCGTCCTCAGCCTGTTTGATCACCATGCCCGTCTCGTTCTGAATGGAGGAGATGAACGTGAGCAGAGGACTGCTCGGCGTCATGGGGTAACCGGAGTAAAGGCGCACGCCCGCATGCACGGCGCCCAAGCCCATCGCCTGGCTGCCCGTGACGAGCAGACGCTTGCTCCAGTACGAATCGGCGATCGGCAGCTTGAGGCGCGGCGCCTCCTGATGCTCGGCCACAAAAGTGAAACCGGCAGCGATGCACTCGAGGTTCTGCTGGAGGAGATCGGCCTTGTGCCCAAACTGCTCGCGCACCAACGCCTCCAACTCTTCCTGCGCACGACCGAACAACGCCCAGACCGCGGCCGTGATGAGCACGTTGCCAAGGATGGGCTTGGCCTTGAGCTTGGCGAGGATCTCATCCACTGGCAGGCGGATCACCGTGATCGAACGCTGCTTGAGCGCGGCCAGCGTCTCGGCGTCGAAAACCCAATCCCCGGTCTGGTGCAGCACGATGCCGCCCTGGCGGACCTCGCCGAGGTTCTTCTCCAGGCCGTGGTGGTTGAAGCAGACGAGCAGGTCGACCAAGGTCTCGCTGCTCTGGATGAGTTCGGTCGAGACATCGAGCTGATAGCTGCTGTGGCCGCCCTTGATGAGCGAGTTGTATTCGCGGTAGCCGAACACGCAGTAGCCCGCGCGCTTGAGGCCCTTGGCGCACATCTCGCCGACGGAGTTCACCCCTTGCCCCTGCGCGCCGGTGACTTTGAGGACGAGAGCCATGATCAGGCGATGGGGAAGGCGCGGAGCTTGCCGAGCAGCTGGTCGAGCCACGGCTTGAGCACCTCGTCGAGGCGGTCGTACGGCTCGTCGACGATCTTGAGCGCGGGCAGCAACATGGTGGCGCCGTGCGTCGTGCACCACTGTTCCAAGAGCACCGCGGCATTGGCGGTGTAGCGATAGCGGCGATCGCCCAGGCCGATGGCCAGGCACGGCTTGCCCTTTAACTCTGCACCGGCGCCGCGTCCCTGCAGCAGGGCCTGCATGTGCGGATTGAGCTGACCTTCGATGCCGCCCGTGTTCCAGGTGCCGCACGCGAGCAGCAGGATGTCGCCCGCCGCGAGCTCGGTCGGACCGGCGCGCTCGGCGCGCGTGAGCGTCACGTCGGCGCCCGCCTCGCGCAGGCGATCGGACAAGTCCGTCGCCACGTACTCGGTGTGCCCCGCGGTGGAGGCGTAGATGAAGGAAACCCTCACTGGCATGTCGGGACGGCAGTGTAGCACGGCGGCCGTCCGAAACAGCCAGGAGGTGGAATTTTTGGCAGGAGAATGCTATACTGGAGCGTACTTCCAAACACCCACCCCATGAGCGCTTCTGCCTCTCTTCGCCTGCCGGCTCTCGCCGCCATCGCTTCGCTCACGCTCCTCGGCTTTCTCGTCGCCACGCAGACGAGCGTGCTCGGCGCCGTGAACACGAGCACCAAGACGATCAACAACGCCAAGTCCTCCGTGGCCAGCTCGGTACAGAGCGCCGTCTCGTCGCAGGCCAGCTCCGCGCAGTCGTCGATCAAGATCCAGGGGTTCTCGAAGGAGATGTTCTCCGCCGAGGCGTACGCGGCTGCCGCGGCTTCCTCCTCCAAGTCGGCGAGCATTGCCGCCAAGGCCGCCATCGCCTCCAGCCTGGCCGCCGAGAAAAAGGCCCAGGATGCTAAAAAGGTAACTGCGAAGTCGTCGAAGTAACGCCGATCCCCGCTCTTCCGCCGCCTTCCGCCCCGCGCGGACGGCGGTTTTTTGTGTCCCGCCGATGGCGGCCGGAAGCGCTTTCCGCTATACTGGAGTGGTACATAGACATGCAATCCACGCTCCTCTCCCCCTCCTCGGTCGCGGTGATCGGCGCCTCGCCGGCGGAAGGCAAGGTGGGGCATGACGTGCTCAAGAACCTGCTCACGCAGGGCTACCGCGGCACCGTCTATCCTATCAACCCAAAGTACCCCGAGATCCTCGGCGCCACGGCCTACCCGACCGTCGCCGCCCTGCCCGCGATCCCCGACCTCGCCGTCATCGTCACGCCCGCGGCCACCGTCGCAGCGCTCATCACCGAATGCGCCGACAAGGGTGTGCAGAACATCTGCGTGATCAGCGCCGGCTTCCACGAGCTTGGTACCGAGGAAGGCGAAGCGCGCGAGCAGGAGGTGAAGAAGCTCGCCGCCGCCCGCGGCCTCAAGCTGGTGGGCGTGAACTGCCTCGGATTGCTCCGCCCGTCGATCGCGCTCAACGCCTCGTTCGCCAAGGATCTGCCGCCGGCCGGCCGCGTCGCCCTACTTAGCCAGTCCGGCGCGCTCGCCGTCGCCCTGATGGATGCCGCGCCGTCGCTCGGCCTCGGCTTCTCCAGCGTGGTCAGCCTTGGCAATAAGACTGTCCTCGATGAGTGCGATTTCTTGGAGATGCTGGAGGAGGACGCCGCCACGACAGTCGTCGGTCTCTATCTGGAAAGCATCCCGCGCGGGAAGCGTTTCCGCGAGATCTGCGCGCGCCTCTCCGCCAAGAAGCCGATCGTGCTGCTCAAGGCCGGCACCTCGCAGACAGGTCAGCGCGCCATCTCGTCGCACACCGGTTCGCTCGCCGGCTCCGATGCCGCCGTCGAGGCGCTCTGCATCCAGTCGGGCATCCGCCGCGCCGCTACCGTCGCCGACTTCACCGACCTGCTCCGCGTCCTCTCGGCCGAGCCGCCGCTGGCCTCGCCGAACATCGCCGTCATCACCAACGCCGGCGGACCCGGCATCCTGGCCACCGACGCCGCCGAGAAGCTTGGCCTCTCGCTCCCCTCGCTCGATCCCAAGACCGTCGCCAAATTGAAGGAGTCGCTGCCAGAGGCCGCCTCCAGCAAGAACCCCGTGGACGTGCTGGGCGACGCCGGCGCCGACCGCTACGCCGCCGCGCTCGCGGCCGTGATCGCCGACCCCAACGTGGACGGCATCGCCGTACTGCTCACGCCCCAGGTGATGACACCCGTCGCCGAGATCGCCGCCGAGATCCAGAAGGCCTGGCGCGGCACCAGCCTGCTGCCGATGGTCGCCGGCTTTATGGGTGGCGAAGGCTCCGCCGCCGGCCGTGCCGTGCTCGATAAGGCCGGCATCCCCAACTTCGAGACGCCCGAGCGCGCCATGGCCGCGCTGGCCGCCCTGCGCCCCCGCCAGGCCGCCGTGCCGGAGCCCGCCGTCGCCTCGCCGCTGGCCGGCCACGCCCAGCACCTACTGCCCGCGAAGGGCCTGGTGAGTGAGGAGCGCACCAGCGAACTCCTCTCGGTCTACGACCTGCCCGCCCCGCGCGGCCAGGTGGCCAAGACCGCCGCCGAGGCGCGCGCCATCGCCAAGTCCGTCGGCCTGCCCGTCATCGCCAAGATCAGCTCGCCCGACCTGCCCCACAAGACCGACGTCGGCGGCGTGCGCGCCAACCTTAAGACCGAGGACGAGGTGGAGGCCGCCTTTGAGCAGATCATGCACGACGTGAAGGAGCACGCCCCGCAGGCGCGCATCCGCGGCATCCTCGTCCAGCAGTTCCTGCCCGTGGGCAACGAGTTCATCGTCGGCGGCCTGCGCGATCCCGCCTTCGGCCCGATGGTGATGGTGGGATTGGGCGGCATCTACACCGAGCTTTTCCGTGATTCTGCCTTCCGCCTCTGCCCCGTCTCCGAGCGCGACGCCTACGCCATGCTCGAGTCGCTCAAGGCCTGGAAGCTCCTGCTCGGCATGCGCGGCAAGGCGCAGTCCGACATCGATGCCCTCGCCCGCGTGGTGATGAGCGTCAGCCGCTTGCTCGTCGACTGCCCTCAAATCAGCGAGCTGGACCTCAACCCCGTGCTCGTTTCGGAGAAGGGCGTAGTCATCGCCGACGCCAAGGTGATGGTCGATCCAATTGACTAAAATACAGAGTATTGTACAGTACGTCTGACCCGGAATCGCCGGGTCGGACCGCTTCACAGCACTGGAGGATCGGACCATGGATTACGCACTGTCGCTCGTCGGCGAGCACTGGAAGCAGGGACTGTTCTGGATCTTGGGCCTGCTGGCCTTCATCCCGGGCATCATGTACGCCGCCTACAAGTGGCGGCAGCGCATCTTCACCCACCTGCTCAACTCGTCGCTCAACTTCCGCCACGACGACGGCCACTTCGCCTTCGCCACGCTCGACGAGGAACCCGTCGCCACGCTGTTCGGCTCGTACGCACAGATCCGCCTCATGCATCTGGCCAGACAGAAGACGGCGTTCTTGCACTTCGGCAGCGCCGACGAAGCCTGGCAATTCCTGAACTGCGTCCTGAACCACCTGAGCAGCAAGTTCGGCGAAGGGGCGCTCTGGTACGGCATGGGCTTGGGCGTGAAGACGGAACTCGTGTTCGGCATCACCTGCGAGCGCCATGACGAACTGAAGACACGCAAATTCCGCGTGATGCTCGCCTCCCCCGCCCTCCTCGCCGAGATCCACGCCGGGCTCACGCCTCGCTACGAAGACAGCCGACACGACGGCATGCGCGGCGAGACCTTGAAAGAGATGGCCGCCATCTGGCACGACCCGGCGCGCAAACACAATTTGCGCACCATCACGATCTACCTGAAGCGCGACTAGCGCCACCATGGCGCCGCCTCCCGAGGCGCCGGACGCCCGCTCCCCGAGCGGACCCCGTCTGGAATAAGACAACCCCGACCGACCAGCACCCGCTGGTCGGTCTTTTTTTTAGCGCGCGGAAAATACGGACATACCAAAACCCCGCATCGTCAGACGATGCGGGGCTGATTGCTCGGTAGCGATCGGGTTTGGTTGGGTCCCGGAGGACCCTAACTGGTGATCCACGCGTAGCGCGGGCCAGTCGTCCCAGTGTTACCTGGGGCAGTCATCCGGGAGTACCGGGGACTGCTAGTTGTTGTGTTGCTTGGCGAACTCGCGGAGCCAGGCGGCGGCGGGCAGGAGGGTGTAGCTGTCCAGCGCCTGCACCTTCTTGGTCAGGTTGTCGTAGAGCGGGAAGTCGGTGCGCGCGTTCGCGCCGTAGGGCCGGCTGCCGACGCGGATCTCCTGGCACTGGAAGACGATGTGGTTGAGCATCGTCAGGTCGAGGATGCCCTGCTTGTCCGTGCCGCTGAGCAGGCCGTCGAGGACCTGGATGAGGTCGTTGACGGTGGACTCGGCGGTCAGGACGGTCT
>JAGOUB010000032.1 GCA_018061525.1 Candidatus Peribacteraceae bacterium | reverse complement strand
GGCGAAAGTAGTCCTACTGACGATCGACGACGCTGCCTATCCCGAACGTCTGCGGCAGACCGCCGACGCGCCGATCTTTCTGCACGTGCAGGGCGACGTCACCTTGTTGGCGCAGCCGAGCATGGCTCTGGTGGGCACGCGCGGCGCAAGCGCCTATGGCAAGCGCACGGCCCAGGAATGCGCGGCGGCCTGCGTACGGGCCGGGCTGGTGACGGTGAGCGGCCTGGCCTCGGGCATCGACGGCGAAGTAGCCAGGGAGACACTGCGCGAACACGGGCGGCATATCGCCGTGGTGGGCCACGGCCTCGGCATGACCTTCCCGGCGGAGCATGCGCCGCTGCGCGCCGAGATCATCGCCCGCGGCGGCGCGATCGTGAGCGAGTATGCCTTCGACACCCAAGTGCTGGACCACCAGTTCGTCGCTCGCAACCGCATCATCGCCGGGCTAGCGCTCGGCACGGCCGTCATCGAGGCTCCGCTCCGGAGCGGAGCGCTGCACACGGCGCAGTTCGCCCTGGAAGAAGGACGCGAGGTGCTGGCGGCGCCGGGCCAGTTGTTCGACCCGCGCGCGGCCGGCTGTCTGCAGCTGATCGCGAGCGGCCAGGCGCGCCTGATCGCGTCGCCCGAGGATGTGCCGGCATCGGTCGGAGCCGTGGTGCCGCTCTCTCCTCTCTCGTCGTACGAGCCGCAGTCGGATGCCGAAGCCGCCGTGCTGGCGGCGCTCACGACGGTGCCGCAAACAATGGACGCTCTCGTGCCGGCCACCGGCCTGGCGGCTGGAGCACTCAGCGGCACTCTCACACTGCTGGAGTTGGCCGGCGCGGCGCGAAACTTGGGCGGCGGCGAGTGGGTGCGCGCGTGAAGATGCGGGCACGAGGCGCTTGGAGTATGATATGAACCGCCTCCCCCGCCACCGCATGACCACCTCCCTCCCGACCGTCTTCGTAGTCCTCGACCGCGCCGCTCGGCGCGTGCTTCGCCTGTGGCCCGCCTTGCTGGCGGCCGTGGTGGCCGTGCCCACCTTTAACCTGATCCTCGCCTGGCTGGTGCAGCCGGTAGAGGGTAATCCGTCGGCGCCGGTCTTCCTCGGGCTGATCATCGCCGGCTTTGTCGCCTGGTTCCTCTTTGGCACCTTCTGCCTCTCGCTCCTCAGCCGCAGCGAGCGCCCCATCGATACGCTCCGCCATTTGCCCGCCCTGGCCGGGCGCTGCCTGGCCGCGGCCGGCATCCTGCTCTGGCATACCTGGATGCTCGCCGGCCTCGTCGGCTCGCTCGCTTTACTCGTAAATCCCGACGGCTTCCGCGCCTCGGTGCTGGTGCTGTGGGTCGTGGTGGCGGTCGTAACGGCCATCCGCCTGCCCGCTGCCATCCTAACGCCGGTCTTCGTACTGCAGTCGACGCTCTCGCCTAAGCACGCCCTGACGCGCAGCCAGGAAGTCACCAAGGACCTCTGGGGCTACGTCGCCATCGCACTGGCCGCGGTGGCGGGCGCGACGTTCGCGCTGCTCCGCCTGCTCGACATGCTCGGCCTGCCGGAGCTCGGCATGTACGGCCCCGCTCTACACGGCATGGTCAGCCTGGCGGGCCAGGCGCTCTTCCTAGCCACGATCGTGGAGCTGAAGGAAGCGCTGGCCCCGCATCACGCCTGATCACTTCGAGAGGTGCTTGCCGATCGCCTCGAGCGCGCGCAGCGCCTCGACCGGCACCATCCAGACGGTGGTGTTGGATTGATCGGAGCTGATGTCGTTGATGCTCTGGAGCGTGCGCAAGTGCAGGGCACCGGGCGTGCGTGAGAGCACCTCGGCAGCCTTGGCCACGTTCTCGGAGGCGCCCAGCTCACCCTCGGAGCTGATGATGACGGCCTGCTTCTCGCGCTCGGCCTCGGCCACCTTGGCGAGCGTGCGCTTGAGGCTGTCGGGCAGGATGATGTCCTTAAGCTCGACGGACTGGACGTCGATGCCCCACTGCTCGGACGTGCGGTCGACGTGCTGCTTGATGCTCTCGCTCACCTGCTTCTTGTTGGAGAGAAGTTCGTCGAGCTTCACCTCGCCGACGGCGTTGCGCATGGTGGTCTGGGCCAGCTGGCTGACGGCGCCGACGTAGTCCTCCACCTCGATGATCGTCTTCTGCGGGTCGCTCACTTTGTAGTAGATGACGGCATTGATGCGCACCGGGATGTTGTCCTTGGTGATTGCCTCCTGGTCGGGCACGTCGACGGCACGCACGCGGATGTCGACCTTCACCATCCGCTGGAAGATCGGGACGAGGATGTGCCAGCCGGGACCCCACGTCTTAGAGTAGCGGCCCATCGTGAAGACGATGCCGCGCTGGTACTGCTCGACCTGGCGGACCCAGGCGAAGAGGATGGCGATGACGACGGCGACAACAGGCAGGAAGGCCATGGGAGAAGGGGGAACACCCCTACCGTCTCACCGGCCGAGGCCCTTGGCAACCGAAAGGATGGCCGAGAATTCGGCGGGCTTGAGAGCGGCCCCGCCCACGAGCAGGCCGCCGATGGCCGGTTCGGCCAGGAACGAGGCGGCATTATCGGCCTTGGCCGAGCCGCCGTAGAGCACGGCGGAGACGTTGGGGAGAATCTGGCGGATGAGCGTGGCGGCCGCGACGGCGTCGGCGGCGGACGCAGCTTTGCCGGTACCGATCGCCCAGACGGGCTCGTAGGCAATGACGACCTCGGGGCGATCAGGGATGCCCGCGAGCTGGCGGCGGAGCACGGCCTCACGGTCCTCACCGTCTTTCTCGCCCACGCAGACGATGGCCACGAGCTCGGCGGCGAGCGCGGCTTCGGTCTGGGCGCGCACGGCCTCGTCGGTCTCGCCGTGGTGCTGGCGGCGCTCGCTGTGGCCGCAGAGCACGGCGCTGCAGCCGGCGTCTTTGGCGGATGCGACGGAGAGATCGCCGGTGAAGGCACCGGTCGCCTCGGGGCGCACGGCCTGGGCGGCAACCTTGATGCCGGCGGCGGCCAGGCGGCGCAAGTCGACGGCCATCGGACAGATGAGCACGTCGGCGCCAGCGGTGGGGCGGTAGGGGGATTCGGGGGCATCGAAGCCCGCGGGCGGCGGGTTCATCTTCCAGTTGGCGGCAATGAGGAGGGTCATGCCCCAAGGCTAGCGTCCGTCGGCGCGCGCGCAAAGAAGCCCGCCCCACGATGGGGACGGGCTGGGTTCAAGCGGCAGAGACTACCGCTTTCACCTGGTCGACCGTCAGGCCGAGGAGGATGAGATCATCGGGACGGCCCTGCTTCATGTTGGTCCAATGGCGGACCATCAGCAGCCGGCCGTCGGGGAGGACAAGGAAACCGTCGTCATATGCGCGCTGGTCGACGGAGTACGTCTTCCCTTCGAACTGAAACTCCTTCATGGCCATGGGGCATCACCTCCTTTCGATGTGAGCATTGAGGAGTAAGCGGAGACTAGCGAAAGACCAGAATCATGGCCAGGCGCCATTTCGCATCAATGGGCGGCGGACGCTAGGCTGTGCGCATGCGCATCGTCCTCGCCAGCGACCACGCCGGCTTCCCCCTTAAAGAGCATCTGAAGACGTACCTCGCCGGCAAGGGCTGGGAGGTGATCGACCGCGGCACCGACAGCGAGCAGGCCGTGGATTACCCGGCCATCATCCGCAAGGGCTGCGAGACGGTGCTGCAGGAAAAGATCCCCGGCATCGTGCTGGGCGGGAGCGGCAACGGCGAGGCTATGGCCGCCAACAAGGTACAGGGCATCCGCGCCGCATTGTGTTACTCCGTTGAGACGGCCCGCTTGGCCCGCGCGCACAACGACGCGAACGTGCTCAGCCTGGGCGGACGCCTGATCGAGCCAGCGCTGGCCGAGCAGATCGTAGACACGTTCCTCGCGACCGACTTTGAAGGCGGCCGCCACGAGCGGCGCATCGCGGACCTGGAGACGCGCTGAGTGTCAGGTAGGACGGTGACGCATCTTGCGCAGCAGTTCGGCAGCTGCAGCTGCGGTATCGACCGGCTTCTTTTTGCCCGTCTCCGGCTCCGGAGTCACCGGAATTGCGGGGTTGGTATCGGCGAGCGCGGACATGGTCGACGCTGTCCCAGAGGCGGGCACGTCGTCCTTCATCATCTCGGCCATCATCGCCTCCATGTCGAGAGGTTCGGCACGTTGAACGACGAAGTTGATCCCGAGCGACTTGTATTTGCCTAGCAGGGCGCGGCGAGCCAATTCCAACTCCTCGTCGGTCCAGTCCAGTTCATTCTCCACCGCCGGCAGATGAAACTGCACCACCGTGCCCTTGGCCTCGACGATCCCACGAACAATCTCGGAAATCTCGGCCTTGAGGCCATTCAGCCTCTGGAGCAGCAGCGCCTGGCGCGGCGCGGTGACGGGAGTCTCGGTTGAGCGGGGCGTCTCGGGCATAGGTTCCATTGTACGCCGGAACCGCCGCAATCAATCCAAAGGACCCCGAAAGCGGACGCAAGCCGGAAATGCCGCGCTAGGACTGGTGGAATCCGGTGGAGCGGAGGTAGCATCCGATTGTGGCCTCTCCCCCGCTGCTCATCGCGCCGTCGATCCTCTCGGCTGACTTCGGTCACCTGCAGAGCGACATTAACGGCCTCGAGCAGGCCGGCGCGGACTGGATCCAGATTGATGTGATGGACGGGAGCTTCGTGAAGAACCTGAGCTTCGGCGTGCCCGTGGTGCAGTGGATCAAAACGGTCCTGCCGCTCGACATCCATTTGATGGTGGTCAATCCGGCCGAGCGCGTACCGGATTTTCTCTCGCTGAAGGACAAAGGCCTAAACATCGGCAACATCTCGTTCCACGCCGAGGCTGTGCCCGGCACCGCCGACCGCCATGCGCTCATCGGGCAGATCCGTGCGGGCGGCGCGCTGGCCGGCATCGCCATCCGCCCCGGCACGCCCATCTCGGCCATCGATGACGTGATCAAGGAGGTGGACCTGGCGCTGGTCATGACCGTGGAGCCGGGCTTCGGCGGGCAGGCCTTCCGCCCCGAGGCACTGGAGAAGGTGAAGGCGCTGCGGGCGGCGCATCCCGATCTGCATATCCAGGTGGACGGCGGCATCAACGCCGAGACGGGAAAGCTCGCCCGTGAGGCCGGCGCCAACGTGCTTGTAGCCGGAAGCTTCGTGGTGCGATCGACCAACCGGACAGCGGCCGTCGCCGCCCTGCGCGCCTGATGCTCCGCCTCCCCCGCCTCCTCCCGGCGCTCATCCTCCTCTCTGCCTGCATGGCCGCCGCCACGAACGATGTCTCCAGGCCCACGGCGCAGAACGAGCCCAAGCAGCACGCCCTGGCCGCCCAGCTGATCACCCTCGCCTCGCCGGAAGGCGAGAAGGTGGAGTTGAAGGCGGAAATCGCCCGCACCGAGCAGACCCGCCGCATCGGTCTGATGGGACGGACGGAACTGCCCGAGGGCCACGGCATGCTCTTCGAATTTCCGCGCGAGGAGGCGTTGCGTTTCTGGATGAAGAACACACTCATCCCGCTCGATATCCTCTTTTTCGACTCGGTCGGGCGCTTCGTCTCCGGCACGACGATGGACCCGTGCCCGGAGGGCGAAGACTGCCCGCTCTATCCTTCGGAGGGACCCGCCCTGTACGCGCTGGAGATCGCTGCCGGCCAGGCCGCGAAGAATGGCCTAGGCACGGGCTGGACGCTGATTCGCCCCTAAGATGGAGAAGCGCCTGCTCGCGCTCTGGTGCTGCTTGGTCGTGGTGGCCGCCATGGGCGGCTGGGCCGCGGGTCGCTTAAGCGCGCCACGGAATGTCCCGGCGCCGATGGTGGTGCCGGACACGGCGTCCCGGGTGCCGGTGATCACGCTGCGAGCGGCCGGAGCAGGAGCGGTGGAGACGATGGTGCGGGAGGCCGAAGCGCGCTTTGTGCAGGGCTCCGGCGTGCGGGTGGTGCCGCCCGGCGGTTCGGCCACGATTTCGCTGCCCTGACGGACGAAGGGGTGTAGAATCGCCGGGAATCCGCTTCCCGACGCCCCATACCCATGGACATGCCCCCCCGCCCCCAGCCGCCCCGCAACCGCCAGCAGTGGCTCCTGAGCGCCGCGCTCATCGCCGGCCTGCTCGTCTTGTCGGTGCTCTACGTGGTCAACCCGACCGGCCTGCTGGAGGACGACTTTGCCAACGCCGTGGAGGTGCCGATCAGCCAGGTGACGCTCGGCTACGAACAGGGCGCGTTCAAGCGCATCGTCGTGCGTGACAACACGGTCTACGCCGTGAGCCACACGGGTGCCGTGGTGTCGTCGTACAAGGAGACGCTCGATACCGTCAGTCAGTTGGGCTGGAACGACCCGAAGAACACGACGGTAGTGGAAGTGGAGAACCGCGAGGCCACGAACATGCTCCTGCAGGTATTGCCGGACATCCTCATGCTCGTGCTCGTGATCGTCGGCATCCTCTGGATTTTCCGCGGCATCTCGCGCAGCCAGAACAACGCCATGTCGTTTGGAAAGTCGAAGGCCCGCATCGCCGACGCCAAGCAGGTGCGCACGCGCTTCAAGGATGTGGCCGGCGCAGCCGAGGCCAAAGAAGAGCTCGTCGAGGTCGTCGATTTCCTGAAGAACCCCAAGAAATACCTCGATCTGGGCGCCAAGATCCCCAAGGGCGTGCTGCTCGTAGGACCCCCCGGCACCGGCAAGACGCTCATGGCCCGCGCCGTCGCTGGCGAGGCGGGCGTCCCCTTCTTCTCCATCGCAGGCTCCGAGTTCGTGGAGATGTTCGTGGGCGTGGGCGCCTCGCGCGTGCGCGATCTGTTTGTACGCGCCAAGCGGAACTCTCCCTGCATCATCTTCATCGACGAGATCGACGCCGTGGGCCGCCAGCGCGGCGGTGCCGGCTTCGGCGGCGGCCACGATGAGCGCGAGCAGACCCTGAACCAGATCCTGACGGAGATGGACGGCTTCGAGCAGGGCACCAACGTGATCGTGATGGCAGCCACCAACCGCCCCGACGTGTTGGACGCCGCTCTCCTCCGCCCTGGACGCTTCGACCGCCATGTCTTCCTCGACAAGCCCGACCTGGAGGCCCGCGAGCAGATCTTGAAGGTGCACTGCCGCGGCAAGAAGGTGGCTCGCGGCGTAAGCCTGCGCCCCATCGCCCGCCAGAGCGTGGGCATGACCGGCGCCGACCTGGAGAACGTCATGAACGAGGCCGCCATCTTCGCCGCCAAGCGCGGCCGCAGCTCGCTTAATCAGCAGGACATTGTGGATGCGCTGGAGAAGATCACGATCGGCGCCGAGCGCCGCTCGCGCAAGCTGACGCAGAAGGAGAAGGAGATCACGGCCTACCACGAGCTCGGCCACGCCGTCGTTGGCCACCTCTGCCCCGAGAGCGACCCCCTGCACAAGATCTCGGTCGTCTCCCGCGGCCAAGCTCTGGGTGTGACGTGGTTCCTGCCCAAGGAGGACAACTACACGACCAGCCGCAGCAAATTCCTGGACGAGATCTGCGGACTGCTCGGCGGCCGCGCGGCGGAGGAGATCATCTTCAAGGAGATCACGACCGGCGCCTCAAACGACCTGGAGCGCGCCTCGGCGATCGCCCGCAACATGGCGACGCGCTACGGCATGGGCGGCGAGTCGCTGGGTACCGTGGCCTACGGCGAGCGCCAGGGCACGGCCTCGCTGGGTGTTGAACTGGGCCAGAGCCGCAACTACTCCGAGAACGTGGCCGTCCGCATCGACGCCTTCGTGCAGCAGACGCTGGAGGAGCAGTACGAGCGGGCCAAGGGCTTCGTCCGCAAGCACAAGGCCAAGATCGACGAGCTGGCCGAACTGCTGCTGAAGAAGGAAAACCTGACCGTCGAGGAGTTCTTGGAGGTCTTTGAGGGCAAGAAGAAGGCCTCGGAGATCAAGGTTCCCAATGAAGAGGACGAGCCCACGGACTTCGAGGAAGAGGATGAAAAGGCCTGAAACGGCCTATTGCCGCCCCGGTCCGCGCCGCTATACTCCAGGTCCCTCATCGATCTTTCTCCGCATTTTCCGGTGCCCAGGTGGCGAAATGGCAGACGCGCTAGCTTGAGGGGCTAGTGGGAGCAATCCCGTGGAGGTTCAAGTCCTCTCCTGGGCACCATCACATCATCAACGGTCGTCCGACTTACGGTCGAAGTCGGCTTTGTTGTATTCGGGGCGCATCATGGACGTCTTCCCCTCTTTGCGCTCGTAGAAGAGCAGGTCGGGACGGAATGTGTCCTGCGAGACATAGCGGCCGTACTTGGCGAGCGCGAGGTTTTTCGCGGCCTCCCACGGCTGCGCGACGAGGTCGTACGAGATCTCGCCGTAGCAGAGATAGAGGCACTTGGGCTTCTCGTTCGAGGGGTGCTCGCGCAGGCGGGCCATCACGGTCTCGATATCGACGGGATCCTTGTCGCCCGGGATGAGGAAGACCTTGTTGCGGGCGGGATCGCCGGGCACCTCGACGGGCCGCGGGACGGAGTTCTTGCCAAGCATGACGATCGGGAAGAGGTTCAGCTTCTTCTCAAACTCTTCGAGCCGGCCGGTTTCGCGCGTGGGCAGGTGGACGGATTTGTAGGACGAATAGCGCCCGTACTTGTCGCCCTTCACCTCGATCGTCGACTGGTACGAAACCGGCAATCCTTCCATCAGGATGCGCACGCCGTCCTCGATCTCCCAGCGGCCGTCGTCGTCTTCAGTCCCGTAGAAACGCACCCAAGTAGCC
>JAGOUB010000031.1 GCA_018061525.1 Candidatus Peribacteraceae bacterium | reverse complement strand
ATCCACGGCCAGGCCGTCGGACCAGGCCTCGGGCACGTCCTTGTCGGCACTGCCCTGGAAGAGCAGGACGGGCGCCTGGATGTCGGCGAAGTACGTGCGCGGCGAGAGGCGGGCCCAGGTCTCGGGCTGCGTCTCGGGCGTGCCAAACTGCGCCACGGTGCGGTCGCCCTCGTCGCGCTCGGAACGCCAGCGCGTGAAGTTCTCCCAGACCGAGGCGTTGACGGGCGCGTAGAGCACGGCGGCCGACACGAGGTCCGGGCGGCCGGTGAGCACGGCCATCGTCACGCCCCCGCCGAGCGAGTGGCCGAGCATGCCCACGCGCGTGGCGTCGACCGTCGGCAGCTTGGCGGCGCGCACGGCCGCGACGGCATTGGCGCTGTCCATCGCATATTCAAGATTTCCGTCGTAGACGTCCTCGGTCATGGGGCTCTCGTCGGAACCGGCATGGCCGCGGTAGTCGGTATGAAGCACGGCGAAGCCCTGGCGCGCCATATAGTCCTGCTCGCGCTTGAGGCCGCGGCCCTGCGTGTAGACCGAGGGCGCGATGTAGCCGTGGTTGAAGACGATCAGTGGGAACGGGCCGGCGCCCTTGGGGATATTCATGATGCTGGTGATCGTGAGCCCGTTGCTCAGGTAGCGCACGGCGTAGCGCGTGTAGGTGGCGTTGTCGTCGAGCACGTCGTAGAGATCAAGGCCGGAGCCGACGAGCGCCATCGTGCGGAAGTGCGGGATGCTGAGCTCCGACGGCAACTTCTCGATGACGACCGGCGCAGGCACCGAAGAAGAGGACGAGGAAACGACCGCACCCGAGAGCGACGGCGCGAGAGCCGGCGGCACCACCGCGGGCGACGACGCGCAGGCGGCGAGGACGAGGGCCGGCAGGAGCAAGTGGAGGCGCATCAGAATTCCATGGGTTCGCCGTCCTTGGGCGAGCGCATCTCGATGCCGGGCAGCAGCTTGGCAACCATCTGGCTGCCGAGCTTCTCACGCAGTTCCGGCGCGATGATGCCGTCGTGCACGGGGAAGCAACACTGGGGCTTGAGGGCGCGGGCGTACTCCACGGCTTCGGCCAGCTTGAGCCAGGGCGCGGCCACAGGCAGGGCGAGGATCTCGGGGCTGCGGCCGGGGCGCGTGAGCGCGTCACCGGGATAGAAGAAGCGCTGGGCGATGAAGAAGCCGACGTTGCCGCCTTGCGGGATGTCGGGATGGATCATGGTGTGCTTCTCACCGACGGCCTCGATGAGGACGCCCTTCTCTTCCACCGACTGACCGTGCGCGATCAGCTCGAAGAGCGCGCCTTCCTTCTGCAAAAGCTCGCCCACCGCGGCGATGGTATAGACCTTGCAGCCGGGGCTGCCGGCCAGCACCGCCGCCACCGATGGCACGTGGCAGTGGTCGAAGTGTTCATGCGTGATGAGCAGCGCGTCGATGCCCTCCACGGGATGCTTGCCCTCAGTGAGGGCGCCGGGGTCGATGAGGATGCGGGCACCGGCTTCCTCCACGAGGAGGCAGCAGTGGCCGTACTTGGTGATCTTCATGGGGATGGAGACGGACGGAATCACTTCTTCTTTCCGTGTCCGTGCTGCGGACTTCCCTGGTGCTTGGCCTGGCCGGCGGACTGGCCGCTGGTCCAGCGGGCGTTCTCGGCGCGTTGCCACTCCTGCCAATCGCCCCAGCTGAAGTTGTAATCGCCGCCCGTCATCCAGAAGAACAGCATGCGGGCGAACAACAGCGCGAAGTAGAAGGCGACGATGCCGCCAAGGAACGCGGCGTACATCCAGAGGTCCTGCGGGACGATGCGGTTCTGCGAGAAGGTCCAGAAGAAGCCGGCAATGACGGCGATGACGATGAGCGCCTCGCCGAAGGTGGAACGGTTGCGGGGAGAGGGAGTGTGCATGGGCACCATCATACTCCTCCGTGCGAGCGAAGCGGGTTGAACGACGAACCGGAAGGTGTCAGAGCGCCGGCCGGAACTCCAGCGTGCCGCCACGGTTGAGGTACGTGATGGCGAGCGACTGGGGTGTGAGGCGGTCGATGCGGAAGTCGAGCGTGGCGCCCGACGTTGTGTCCGGCAGGGCGACGTGCAGGTAGACGCTGCTGCCCGAGAGCGGGAACGGGGTCACCTTGCCGCTGGCGGCGGTGTAGACCTGCCAGGTGCCGATCGATTCGACCTCGGTGCCGTAGCTGTCGATGACGGTGCCGCCGGCCTGGAACTCGCGCACGTACTTGGCGTCGTCGGTGCTGCGCCAACGGCCGATCAATCCCTTGGAGGCGAGCTCGGCCGCATCGGCCTCGGCGCCATTATCGACCACGGGATCACCCCAATTGAGGGGCGCCTCGCCGGCCGCGGGCTCGGGCTGGCACTTGATGGTGGCGCCGCTGTGCGTCAGCGTCACGCTCTCGCCGTCGCCCAGGAAGCCGAGGCCGGGGCCGCGGTACGCGGCGCTGGTGCCGGACTGGACCAAGACCGCCTCTTCAAAGGTTGCACCGGCTCCGGGCGACAGGCGGATGGCCGAGAGGTCATCGGCGGTGATGAGGTCGAACTTGGAACCATCGTTGCAGGAATAAGCGTAGGCGACGTTGTTCGCCGGCTCGACGTGCTTCTTGGCGTAGATCGCGACCACGGCCGCCACGACGATGACGAGCAACAGGACCAGGGAGGAGGGCTTCATGCCCCTGATTCTATGGCTGCCAGGCCGCCGCTGTCCAAGCGCCGCGGCATGCTATGCTCGCGGCTCACTACTTCCCACCCCTCTCTCCCATGACCGCCCTGCCGCTCCCGTCCGCCATCAAGGACGCTTGCTACACGGCCTTCCGTGTCCTGATCGGATTTCTTTTCCTCTGGCACGGCGCCCAGAAAGTCGGCCTGATGGACCGCGAGGCGGCCGAAGGCTTTATGTTCTTCATCGGTTGCGCCGAGCTGATCGGCGGCCTTGCCATCATGGCGGGCTTCCTGACGGCGTGGGCCGCGCTCGGCGGACTCATCATCATGGTGGGTGCGTACGTGCAGCACGCGAGCGGCGCCGATGCCGGCCTGCTGCCCATCGAGAATCGCGGCGAGTTGGCACTCGTCTACCTGGCGTCCTTCCTCTGCCTCATCGCCCTCGGCAGCGGCCGCTGGAGTATCGACCGTTGCTGCCTGGCCAAGCGGAAGTAATCGGCCTCAACCCTGGCACGTGAACCCAACCGCTTGCAGAAGCGGTTGTTCACGTTGCTCAGGCGGGTGCGGCGCTATACTCGTCTCATTCCCCTCTCATCATGAGCCAGACGAACGACGACCATCACCGCCAAAATCCCCTCGAAGCCGAGCGCGGCCCCGACGCGCCCGAGGGCGCCGAGGTGAACCGCGACGTGGCCGAGACACCGGAAGAGGAGGTGTGCCGGGTGCTCGAGCAGCAGTACCGCCGCCAGCTCAAGCGGGGGGCACTCGGCGTGGACGAGAGCCTGACGACGATCGAGGAGGGCACACGCACGGAGATCGGCGCCCGCGCGCGGCGCATCAAGGTGCTCGGCGGCAGCACGGCCGAATTGGATACGGCGATGCAAAAGGAGCTCGACGAGTACCGCCGTGAGCACGAGTTGATGAAGATGGTGGGCAAGGGCTACATCGTGGCCGACCTACGCCCCGAGGAGGCCGCCGGCACCTACCAGCCCCAGAGCGGCCGCATCACTATCGATCAGCGCGTGGCCCTCAGCCCCGACGTGCAGTACGACGACGTGCTCTACGGACGCCACGTTTGCCGCCACGAGGAGTGGCACAAGAATGAACAGGCCAAGGTCTTTAACGCCGCCCAGGTGACGGCGCGCGGCCGTACCTTCCCGCTGCATCCCGACCTGGTGGAAGGCCAGGCCGTCGCCAAGTCGAACCCCGAGAATCCGCAGACCGACGAGCAGACACCTGCCTACTTGGAGCACGCCGAGACGTACCGTCAGGCCGCCGCGCTCATCGGCGCCGAGCGTCTCGATGCCGCCATCAAATCGGGCGACATCCGCTCGCTGCAGGACGAACTTACGGCCGAGGAAGCACCGGAGGAGCGCCGCGCGGCCTGAGATCAACCACCGACGACCCAACGCACGACGCGGCTCTCGGGTGCGATGAACGCCACGATGACGTGCGCCACAAAGAACAACACGAACCAGCCGTTCTCCACGGGCCAGGCGACGAAGAGATGGAGCAGTAATGCCACCGAGACGATGACATTCACCAGCCGCAGGTCGTGCAGGGTGTAGAGGCGCAACACCGGGCGGCCGGCCTTCTCGCCGTTCTCTTTCTCCAGCACGCGGCGCATGGCCGAGAAGCCAATGGAGAGGAAGAAGTACGCCGAGACCAGCAGCGGTAGGATCGTGCCGGCGCCGATCGCCACGCCCAGCAACATGCGCAGCGGGTGCGTAATGGCGTTGCCGACGATCTCCACGTACGGGATGCGTTTGATCACGTAGCTGTAGACCAGGTTTACCGTCACGAAGAGCACGTAGAGGGCCAGCACGCGCGGTCCGAACCAGAGCCAAGCGGTGGTGAAGGCGGTGATGAGCAGGAGCGCGACGAAGATCCAGGCCGCCTGCGGGCTGATGCGTCCGGCAGCGAGGGGGCGGTCTTTCTTGCGCGGGTGGATGGCATCGAGCTTACGATCGGCGATGCCATTGATGGTGTAGAGCGCGCCGTAGAGACAGAGGCAGAACGAGAAGAAGAGCGCGGCCAGCCGCAGCGCGGTGATAGCGGGCGGGAGCGTGCCGAACACGAACGCCGTGACAACCACCGTGCTGAAGGGCAGGTGGTAGCGGAGGCGGAGGAGGGCGAGGTAGTCGAGGAGGAGGGGCATGCGGGCGCACCAAGTGCGTTAAGAGGGTACCAGCCTGACCGCTCCCAAAGCAGGGGGCGCAGAAAGGATCAGAGATGGACCTATGAAGGTGTGCGTGTTTGTAGACTGGCTGGGGAGGAGGGATTCGAACCCCCGTATGACCGCTCCAGAGGCGGTTGCCTTACCACTTGGCGACTCCCCAACAGGTTGCGCTGCCGACACGGAAACCGGGCGGCAAGCCCGAGGATGGTAGCAAGCGCGCTTCACGCCGCCAAGGCTCAACCCAGATCCTGCTGATATTCCTGTCCGGCAGCCTTTTCGACAGCGGCAGTCCGTTTAGCGTCCTGAACCAGCTGATCCGAGGTTTGGACGTCCTGGGCCTCCAGAACCTGGTCTTTGGCTTCTTGGGCGGTGGACTTGGTGCCGGCCGTGGGGTTCGCACTCTTCTCCTCTGCCGCACGGTCGGTAGCCTCTTTCTCGTCGTGCTCGCGCTGTTCGGCGCTCTTCAGGTCGCCCTTGCCGATCTGGCCGCGCAGCGCTTCGCGCTTGAGCTGCAGCAGCTGGCCCTTGGCCGCGGCCTTTTGTTCCAAGTGCTTCTGCTTGCCGTGGTCGGCGTTGGCGAAGTACTCGGCGCTGGAGAGGCTAGGCAGGAGATCGTCGTCCTCGTCGATACGCATGGTCCAATGCTAGCAAAAGCCCCGCTCCAAGGGGAGGTGTAGACTCCGGCCATGTACCTCACCTGCGTCCGCCACAAGGTCCGAGATTACGCCGCCTAGCGCGCGGCCTTCGACATGAACGCCGCACTGCTCTTTGCGCGGGCTGGCTGCCTCGGCACCCACATCGTGGAGGTGGACGGCGACCCGACCGACGTCGCGGTCATCAACCTCTGGCCGTCCGAGAAGGAATGGAACGATTTCGGCGCGCTGCACGGCAGCCCGGAATTCAAGGACAAGGTGAAGAGCAAGGAAGACGGCGGTATGCTCGGCGAGCCAACCTTTTGGGCCGGAACGGTGGCTTAAAAAACTGTATACTGGCTTTAGTGCGGCCGTAGCTCAGTTGGATAGAGCACCTGGCTTCGAACCAGGGGGTCGTGGGTTCAATTCCTGCCGGCCGCACCATCAACATCAGCAACAGGCATCGGAGGCCGTAGCTCAGTTGGGCCGCGCGAGGCTTTGCCGAGCGCGCTATAAAAAGCTTGCGGCGGAGCCGCACCTGGCTTCGAACCAGGGGGTCGTGGGTTCAACTCCTGCCGGCCGCACCATCCACTCATCGGTAAGAAGATTCCGGAGGCAGCGTCTCAGGAGGCATACTCCCTCCCCTTTTTCCTATGCAGAATAGTGACTCCGGCGGCATGACCGCCCTTGTGGCCATCGTCGCCATCATCGTCATCGTGGGCCTGGCCTACGTGATGCTCCGCAACGTGGCCGAGCCGACGCCCGATACCAACGGCAACGGCGGAACCATCGAACTGAACCTCGGCGGCGGAACCTCGAGCGCGAACTGAGCGCTCACCACCACACCTCTTTGAGGCCCACGAGGTACGCGCCCACGTTCACGAGCAAATGCAGGACGGGCGTGATGAGCAACGCAGCCAATGCCTCCGGCCAGCCGGCGATGCCGAGCGGGAGCACCAGCAGCGACGCACCGATGATGAAGTCGATCTGGTCCCACGGCACGAACGGCTGGCCCGCGGGCACGCCCACCGCGCGCTTGGCGGCAGACTTGAGGGCGTCACCGACCATCGCCGCTAACCCAATGAGGGCGCCGGCCGCAGCCGATTCGCCGGCGTCGTGTGTGCCGTACCAGCCGAGGTGGAGCCAGTGGAGGACCGCACCTGTAACGGCGCCCGCACCGATGCCGCTGAATAGGCCGCGGTAGGTTTTGTGCGTGCCGAGACGGCGCGGCCAGATGGGCTTAGCTCCGGGCAGGCGCAGCGACTTGGCCAACGGCGGTGCCATGTTGGCGATGTAGGCCGGGCCGTAGGCGACGATCGCCGCCGCGACGATCAGGAGGGCAGGCTCCATCCGAGTAGGAAGAAGTACGTGATCATGATGCCGCCGTGGTAGATGCCGGCCACCTGGAAGAAGAGTTCGAACCAACCGATCTCCAAGACGCCGAACTGCAGGAGCACCACGGCGAGGAACATCAGGTAGCGACTGCGGATGACAGGGATGGAGGGCGGCGTGCCGCGGATGTTGAGGATGAGCAGGTGCACCACCAGCAGCAGGTAGCTGGCGGCGTAGAGCATCACCCAGAAGGGGCTGCCGATGCCGAACCACTGGAGCGAGAGCACGGTGATGATGAGCGCGAGGTGGTCGACAACCACGTCCACGTACGCGCCGCGCACCGAGGTCTGCCCCAGGCGGCGGGCCAGCGCACCGTCGGTGCCGTCGAAGAACATGTGGAGCACGAAGGCGAGCAGCACCAGCACCGGCCGCCCTTGGTGGAGGCCGACCGGCAGGAGCACCATGCTGAAGAGGCTGAGGAGCGAGAGCGTGAACGGCCCGACTCCGAGCCACTGGCACAAGCGCAGGAACGGCGCAAAGATCTTCTCGCGCACGTGCTGGAACCAGCGCATGTAGGGCGCCTCCTGTTCGGAGTAGATGTTGTAGGCGCGGACGTCGATAGCCATCAGGCCGATTGTACCACCTCCGCGTCGCGAAATCGCGGGACACGAAAACGCCGTCGCTTGCGCGCCGGCGTCACGTAAGGATCTGAAGAATGCTTACTTCTTCTTGGCCTTCTTCTTCTTGGCAGCCGTCTTCTTCTTGACGACCTTCTTCTTGGCGGCCTTCTTCGCGGTCTTCTTCTTAACCATCTTTGGAGGGGGAAAGAATTGGTAAAGCGGTTTCAATTCTACGGCGTACGCGCGCGCTGTGAATTGAATCGCGGTGCGCGCTTTTAAAACTATGATGCCGTTATCGATGCGAATTTGTACCGTTGTACCGGTACGTCAATTCAGATCGAGAAAAGCCGACGAGGCGTTCAGCGCAAGCCGAGGCTGAAGGATGCGCGACTGAGGTCACCCTCGGGATGGCCCACCCAGACGATGTAGGACCCCTTCGGGAAAACGTACTCAGCGTTGCAAGTCGGACCGGAGAAACTCGCCAGATCGACGTCATCGCCCGGGAAAATGAGGCAACCGAGCATCAATGTGTTCGAGATGAGCTCGACCGTGAGGGCCTTGCCCTTCTCTTCCGTGACGGTGAACTTGTAGTACTGTCCGAAGTCGGCGTCGCCGAGCACGCCGCGCGCGGGAGTGCCGGTCTTGAGGAGCACCGCCTCGCGGAAGCCGTCGTTGCCGTCGCCCTTTACCGTAGCGGTGTCGACGGTGAAGCCCGTCTCGGTCTCGGCCGAGACTTCAAGCTGGTAGTCGGCGGCCGCGAGCGAGACCTTGATGAGGCAGCTGCCGGCGGAGAGCGTACCGAGGTAGTACTCGTTGGAGATGCCGTCCTTGCCCAGGCGGAAGAGACGGCAGGCCGGAGTCTCGATGGAATTGGGCCCCTTCTTCACCGTCACGGAGACGGTGGTGGCGGACGAGAGTGTGAAACGATAGACGGCGGCCTCGCGACGCGTGACCGTGCCGACCATGGAGAACGGCACCGTGACGTTCGCGATCGTCGGGCCGGTGGAAGACGAGGAGACAGCGGACGACGACGAGCGACTGCCCACGCTGGAAGAGGAGCGCGACGACGTGCTCGACGAGACAGAGGACGTGGAAACGGAAGACGACTGCGAGGAAGAGGACGACGACGGGAGCGGCAGGCGCTGGAGCGACTGGAGCGTGCTCCAGAGAAGGAGAGCCGCATCACCGCGCGTGAGCGCCCAGTCAGAGTGGAAGGCGGTGGCGGACTCTTGGCCGCTCAGCGGCAGCACGCCGCGCTGGATGAGGAGAGCGATGTACGGCGCATCCCAACGATCCGACGGGACATCGGTGTACTTGCCCATCGCGAGCGAGTCGGCACCGGGCAGCTGGAAGGCCATCGAGAGCATCTTCGCCGCTTCGCCGCGGGTGACCTCCTGCGCGGGCTTGAAGGTGCCGTCGGGATAGCCGCCAACGATACCCATCTCCTTGGCAGTGCAGACCGCGGCCTCAAACCAGGCGTTGGCGGGCACATCGGAGAAGCAGAGGCGGTCATCGGACTCCTTGAGGCGCGCGGCGCGGAAGAGCAGCTGGAGGAACTCGGCGCGGTTGACCGGCTTGCGCGGGCCGTAGCTGCCGTCGGCGTAGCCGTTCACG
>JAGOUB010000030.1 GCA_018061525.1 Candidatus Peribacteraceae bacterium | reverse complement strand
GAGCTGCTCGAGTCGGCGCTGCACGCGCTCAAGGTGGGCGGCCGCCTCATCTACTCCACCTGCACGCTCACGCCCGAAGAGAACGAAGGCGTCGTCTCGTGGCTGTTGCAGCGCTACGACGGCCGCGTGAAGGTGCTCGACCCGCGCGAGCTCGGCATCGGTTCGGCCGGCCTCTTCGATAAGCCGATCGCCGACAGCCAGCTGGTGCAGTCCAAGTGGAACGTGGGTCCCGGCAATCTGCCGCTGCTGCGCCTCTGGCCTCAGACTTACGACACCGAGGGCTTCTTCTGCGCCGTGCTCGAGAAGACCGCCGTCACCCGCGCGCCCGAACCGATGGAGAAGGTGCCGTTCCGCATCATGCCGCTGCCCACCGGCCGCCAGGAGCAGTTCGCGCGCGACTTCGCCGAGGATTTCGGGTCGAGCTTCCTGCGCCCCGGCGAGCTGCTGCTCGAGGGCGGCAACCAATTGCTGCTCACCACCGAGGCTGTCTGGGAATTCCCCATGCCCGGTCCCGTCGACAGCCTGGGATTGTCCTGGGCCAAACGCGTGGAGGAGCACCGCGTCCGCATCGTGCAGGAAATCATCAGCCTGCGCGGCAACGAGGCGACGAAGAACGTGGTGGAAGTGGATGATGCGCAACTTGAGGCGCTGCTCGACGGCAAGGATCTGGATGCTCCCGAAGGTGTGGCCGGCGACGTCATCCTGCGCTGGCAGGGCGTGCCGCTCGGCTCCGGCGTGGTCAGCAAGGGCCGCCTCCTCAACCGTCTCTCCCGCTGGGTCGTCCAACGTTCCTGATGTCCGCCATGCTCCATCTCCGCCGGCAGAAAGAAGACGATGTGAATGACGACCTCGAGGCATTCCGCTTCGGCTTTGACACCGCTTGGCGCGCCGTCGGTCGGCCGTCGTTCGGCGAGACCATGGACCTGTTTGTGGAGGCCGTCAGTGACAGCGGCCGATTGGAGAAGGAATCGATGCGTCCGCTCTTCGAGTACATGCGCACCGCCGCCAACAACGGCGCGGCCCTCAACTGGTTCGCGCAGGTCGCCCAGGATATCGCCTACGACGAGGCCGTCCGCCGCGGGCTGGTCGCCCGGGACGCATTATTGAAGCTCTTGGGACCCGACGAGGGCGTGGAAGAGGAGTCGACGGAAAGCCAGGTCGCGGTGTCGTGAGGTGCTATACTCAGACGCCATGCTCGACCCCGTCTCCGAGATCAAGGCCCGACTGCCCATCGAGGATCTCGTGGCGCAGTATTGCAAGGTCGAGAAAAAAGGCCGCAGCTTCAAGTCGCTCTGCCCCTTCCACAACGATAAAAAGCCGAGTTTCCTGATCTCGCCGGACAAGGGCATCGCCTACTGCTTCGCCTGCCAAAAAGGCGGCGACATCTTCAGCTTCTACCAGCTCATCGAGGGGGTCGATTTTCCGCAGGCCATCCGCGACTTGGCCGACAAAGTGGGATTGGAATTGCCCAAGCGCGAGCACGCCGCGCCGGTGGTAAAGAAGGACGAGCGCGAGCGCATGCGCGACTGCCAAGAGGCGGCGCTCAATTTCTACAAAAAGGCCCTGGCCGCGTCGCCGGAGACGCTCGCCTATTTGAAGAAGCGCGGCATGGACGACGCCGAGATCGCGGCGCTCAACCTGGGCTACGCGCCGGCCGGCTTCACGGCCACGTACGACCAGTTGCTCAAGGACGGCTTCAGCAAGACCGAGATCATCGGTGCCGGCTTGGCGATCCAAAAGGACCTGGCCGACCAGCGCCCCTACGATCGCTTCCGCGAGCGCCTCATCATCCCCATCCGCGATCCGCAGGGCCGCCTGATCGGTTTCGGCGGTCGGGCGATGCGCAGCGACGATCCCGCCAAGTACATCAACACGCCCGAGACGCCGCTCTATCGCAAGTCCGAGGTGCTCTTCGGCATGGATGCCGCCCGCGAGGTTGTGCGCGAGAAGCGTTCGGTGGTTCTCGTGGAGGGCTACTTCGACGTCTTCGCCTGCCGCCGCGTCGGCATCCTGAATACCGTCGCCTGTTGCGGTACCGCCCTCACCGAGGAACACGCCCGCTACCTCAAGCGCCACGTCGACTCCGTCGTGCTGTGCCTCGATAGTGACCGCGCCGGGCGCGAGGCCGCCGAGCGCGCCTTCCTGGCGCTGGCCGCCCAAGACCTGCAGGTCACGGCGCTCACGCTGCCCGAAAAGGATCCCGCCGACCTGGCCATGGAGCAGCCCGACTTGCTGAAACAGTTGCTCAGCGACGGCGGCCTGCCCTATATCGAGCTGGTCTTAGAGGAGATCCGCCACACCAACGTCGCCGATCCCACTGTCCGCCGCGCCGCCCTGCATCGCCTGCTGCCGCTGCTCGAAGCCGTCTCGTCGGCCGTGGAGCGCAACCGCGCCGTGGCCGCCGCCGCCTCTGCCCTCGGCACCGTCGAGACCGCGCTCGAGCAAGACCTGCGCGCCGCCCGCTCCGCGCCCACCGCTCGCCGCCCGGCCGCGACCGCCGAGCCTTTCGAGTCGCACCCCGCTTCCAGCAAGGCCGAGCTCGCGCTGTTGCTTTTCATCTTCTATCCCGCCTTTCTGCGTGAGCTCAAGGAGCTCATCCGTCCCGAGGACGGACTCGGCGCCGCGCTCTACGACAAGTTGGCCGCCCTCGAAGGCGAACGCCAGTCGGTCGCCGTCGATGCATTGGGCCTGGAGCCTGCCGATCTGGAGCGCCTGAAGATTCTCTTGCTCTATTGGGAAGAGAAGGGCCTGGCAAGCTGGAACGACGGCACGGCCGCGCGCGAAATCCGGGCCCACTGCCAGCGCGCCAACCAAGAGACGATCCTCTTCAAAAAGCTGCCGGAATTCGCCAAAAGGCTCCGCGAAGCGGCGAAGGGCGGCCAAGCGGCCGAGGAGGAGTTGATCAAGACGCAGGTTAGCCAGGCGGCCAAATTGGCCAAGGTTTCTCGTTGAGAAAAAGCGGCAGATGCCCTTTCCTCCGGCCTGGACGGTCGGTAGCCTATGACGGTCAAGTTGACCCCTCCTCCTTTTCCCACTCGCTAGGGCATGGCTTCCCATCCCCGTAAATTCATCGCGCAGCCGTCCGAGGACGACCTCAAGAAGTTCCCCGAGGCAATCAAGCACTTGGTGAAGAAAGGACGCGAGCAGCGCTACGTCACGCACCAAGAGATCATTTCGGCGATCCCCAACGCCGAGGAGAACGTCGACCTGCTCGACGAGGTGTACACGCTCTTCATCGATCTTGGCATCGAGGTGATCGACGTGAAGGACGCGCTCATTTGGGAGAAGAAGGGCAAGGCCTCCGAGAAGGCCGCCCCCGCCGAGACCGAGGACCTGGCCGACATCGTCACCGCCGGTGATGACACCGCCGAGGGCGAGGAAGAGGAAGAAGAGGAGGAGGGCGTGGCCGAGAAACTCGAAGACGACGAAGACGGCGAGGTGATGCAGATGGTCGCCACGGCGGGCATCGCCCCCGACGAGCGTGAGCTTTCCGAAGAGGATAAGAAGAAGCAGCGCCGCAAAGAGAAGGAAGTCGACCTGCTCGAGATCTCCAACGACTCGGTCCGCATGTACCTGAGCGAGATCGGCCGCGTGCCGCTCATCGACGCCAAGAAAGAAGTCGACCTGGCCCGCCGCATCCGCAAGGGTGACGCCGGCGCCAAGCAGCAGCTCGCCGAGGCCAACCTGCGCCTCGTCGTCTCCATCGCCAAGAAGTACATCGGCCGCGGCCTCTCGTTCCTCGACCTGATCCAGGAGGGAAACATCGGCCTCTTCCGCGCCGTCGAGAAGTTCGACCCGGAGCGCGGCTTCAAGTTCTCGACCTACGCCACCTGGTGGATCCGCCAGGCCATCACCCGCGCCATCGCCGACCAGGCCCGCACCATCCGCATCCCGGTGCACATGGTCGAGACGATCAACAAGCTGACCCACACGCAGCGCCGCCTGGTGCAGGAACTTGGCCGCGAGCCCACGCTTGAGGAGCTCGCCGTCGAAATGGAGATGGACATCAAGAAGGTCCAGCACATCCAGAAGATCTCCCAAGACATCGTCTCGCTCGAGGCCCCGGTGGGCTCCGAGGAAGACAGCAAGCTCGGCGACTTCATCGAGGACGAGGAGGCTGTGAACCCGTTTGAGGCCACCAACCGCCAGCTGAAGAAGGAGAACGTGCACGCCATGCTCGACTTCCTCACGCCCCGCGAGCGCAAGATCATCGAGATGCGCTTCGGCCTGCGCGACGGCATCGGCCACACGCTCGAGGAGGTGGGCACCGAGTTCGGTGTCACCCGCGAACGCATCCGCCAGATCGAGGCCAAGGTCCTGCAGAAGATGCGCGACCACCCCCGCTCGCTCGCTATCCGCGAGCACGGCGCTTCGCCCAAGCGCGTGGGCTTCTCACAGCCGACCTCGTTCGTGCAGGGCACCATCTGCCCCAAGTGCCACAAGGGCATGCTCGTCACGCTCGTGAAGGACGGCCAGAAGATCCAGAAGTGCGACCACTGCGCTCAGGAGCAGCCGATCGAGAAGAAGGCATAAAAAACCGCATGCCCGGCCGGGCATGCGGTGAGGACAACGGTGGTCTTTAGGTCGCCAGGGTGTTCGGCCAGAGGATGGCCACGATCATCGGCTCGTTCTGGCCCGGATGGGTCTTGTACTCGCGCACGAGCCAGCCTTCATGTTCTCCCAGCCAGGCGTGTAGAACTTCGGCCCCCAGAGACTCGATGAGGCCTGCGCCTTGTTTCCGAATGATCAGGAAGTTTCCGTTCAATGTCCAAGTCCACTCCACTTCCTTCTGTCCGTCGGAATGCTTGAACGTTCCCGTCGTTGCGGCCATGTGATACCTCTTTAAAGTGAATGGGCGATTATTTATAATTTAATATAAAATTTAAATTAGTCAATCACATAGAGCTCCTCAGCCGTGATTCATAAAATGCTTGCATCCACTAGCGACGAACGGTACTTTCGCGTCCTCACGCGATCCTTGTCAGCGCCGCCTCCTATCCACCCTCTCTCCATTAGAGAGAGGATGCCGTAGGAAGCACTACACAATTTTCGCAGAGGAGCTCGACTGAAGTGCCAACACCGATGAAGGTGGGCGAGGCCATCCGCGACTGCGCGGTCCGTCTGTGCCCACGCACCCCGACCGTCGAGGTCGCCGGAAACGTCTTCGCGTACGAAGAAGGCGACATGGTCGTCCTGAACAATGTGACCTTGGTCGTGCCCGCCGACGATCTCCCGTTGTGGAACAAGGAAGTCCCCCAGGGCCCATTCAACGGTCGCTTCATGCGGTCGACGGGTGCCTTCGGTACGGCGCGCTCGCGCCGGTCCATCACGCTCTGCCTGGATGACGGACGCAGCTTCACGCTGTCGTGTCGTTCCTCCATGTGATTGTTTCCTGTCGCTCGGCGGCCTTCCCTCTGGGACGGCCGCCCTTTTTTTCATGCATTCAGAAGCCTGCCTCCCGCGCCACCTGGAAGTACCAGGCCAAGTACGGATGGTCGTTTGGGATCTCCGCTCGCCACTCCATGCCGCCAGATTGCTCGTCGAGCGTGACGCGCGCGGCGGCCTCGGCCGTCACGCTGATGACGGCGACGCTCGCCCAGTAGTGCACGTGCGCGACGCCCGGCCCGTAGCGCCGCTCGATCTCGGCTGGGTCCATCTCTTCCGCCTTGTAGATCTCGCTGTTGAAGCGGTCGGACAGGTGCTCGATCGCGTAGTCCGCCGGCGTCAGTCCAATCTCTTCTTCCATCACGCGGCGCACGGCCGTCTCCGGGGTCTCGCCGTTGAAGAGGCGTCCGCCCGGGCACCACCAGTGGTCCTTCACCGGTTCGTTCTTCCGCAAGACGTAGAGGTATTCACCCTGCGGATTGCGGACGAGGACGTTATAGGACGGCGTCACGCCCAAGCGCACCAGGGTGCGGAAATCAGCGGGCGGGATGCGGAGAGGTTCGGCGCGGGTCATGTCCGAATCCTACATTCTCGGCCTCGTTTAGGCTTGCATGGTCGTTTGACTGATATAGAATTTTATTGCGTCGAAAATTCCCATCACCGCTTTGCACAGGAGTCGCCCCGTGAGCTCATCGTCACCCCGACTGTGGACCCCCGAGATGACGTTGGTCTTCTGCGACCTGGAATTCGACCCGGAACAGGCCATCTTCTCCCGGGACGGCGAGCAGATCGAGTATCCGCTCGGCCAGGTCATCAGCTTCGATCGCGTGAAAATCGTCATTCCGGAGACCGACATCCCGTACTGGTGCGGGGATCCGCGCCACTCGTCCTGCACCGGCCGCTTCCTCCGCTGCGGCCCCATGAAAGACCGCTTCCCGCGAGGCCTGCTGCAGATTTTCCGCGAGAACACCGGGAACATGTGTTGGACCCCCGGTCGCATCAAGATCACGACCTGATTGGGGTACGCCCCGATCCGGCGGCCACCCGGCCGCCTTTTTTCCGTGCTACGATTCCGGCGTGAGTACCCCCGCGTCCGCCGGCTTCGCCAAGGCCTACGAGCGCCTCAATGCCGAGCAGCGCCAGGCTGTGGACGCCATCGAGGGGCCGGTGATGGTCCTGGCCGGACCCGGTACGGGCAAGACCGAGGTGGTGGGCGTGCGCGTCGGCAATATCCTCAAGCGGACCCATGCCCGTCCGACCAACATCCTCTGCCTGACGTTCTCGACGGCCGGCGCCACTGCCATGCGCGAACGCCTGCGCCGCCTGATCGGCCCCGACGCCTACGGCGTGACGGTCACGACCATCCACGGCTTCTGCAACGACATCATCCTGAATCACCCAGATCTCTTCGCCGAGCGCCGGCTGGAAGAACAGGCGACCGATGTCCGCCGCTTCCGACTGCTCAATTCGCTTATCGATCAGCTGCCGCCGGACGCCGTGATGGTGAGCCCGAAGGATCCGTACGCGCGCACCGGTGAGATCCTGCAGCGCATCAGCCAGTGCAAGCGCGAGGGCGTGACGCCCGCCCGTGCCAAAGAGGTGGCCGAGATCTACACCGTCGAGATGAGCACCAAGAGTAAGGCCGGTACCAAGGCCCAGGCCCGCAACGAGAAGATGGCCAAGCAGGCCAAGGAGTTCGCGATGCTCTACTCCGCCTACGAGGCGGCGATGCGCGAGGAGGGGCTCTTTGACTATGACGATATGATCGCCGTCGCCACCGAGGCGCTGCAGACCGAAGAATGGCTTCTGGCAGGCCTCCAAGAGCGCTACCAGTACGTGCTGGTGGACGAGTACCAGGATACGAACGGCGCCCAGAACGCCTTTATCAAAGCCCTTACCACGCCGCCCGAGGCTGCCGGCGAGCCCAACCTCTGCGTGGTGGGCGACGACGACCAGGCCATCTACCGCTTCCAGGGCGCCAACGTGGCCGGCATGCTCCAGTTCCGCGATCGTTTTCCCAGCTGCCCGATTGTTGTGCTGCAGACGAGTTACCGTTCCACCCAGCCGATCCTCGACGCCGCCTCGCGCCTGATCGCGGTGAACACCGACCGTCTGGTGGGGAAGGTCCCCGGCGTGGAGAAGAACCTGAAGAGCGGCCTCAAGGATCCGTCCGGGCCCGAGCCGGAGCTGCTCAGGGCCGTATCCGACGCCGTCGAGCCGTTCTTCGTCGCTGAGCTCATCGAGGCCGAGCTCAAGGCCGGTACGCCGCCCTCCGAGATCGCGGTGCTGACGCGCACCAACGGCGAGCTCTTTGAGTTCCACGACGTCCTCCGCGGTCTCAAGATCCCCGCGCAGATCACGGGCAAGTTGAACCTCCTCCACTCGCCGAAAGTGCTGGAGCTCATCGCCATGCTCCGCGCGCTCAACGACCTGCGCGACGACCACGCCTTGGCGACGGCCCTGCACATCGTCTGCTTCGACTGCCACAGTACCGACCTGGCCCGCCTCTGGACGCTGCAGCGCGAGCTGAACGGCGACCGCGAACACGCCAAGCTCCGGCTTATCGACGTGCTCGCCGATGTCGAGCGCTTTGCCAAAGAGAAGGGGACAGAGCTCCACGCTCTGCCCTCCCTGCTAAAGGCCCGCGACTTCCTGTTGGACCTGCGCGGCCACCTGGAGACCGTCACGTTGCCCGAGCTCATGGAGCGTCTTATTCGCGAGAGCAAAATCCTGCCCGAGGACCCGCGCCAGGCCGACCCGATGGCCGTCGTCGCCCTGACTGAGTTCTTCGACCACGTGAAGCGCCGCAGCTACGAAGACCCGCGCTTCACGCTTGGCGAGCTCCTGACCGACCTCGACTACCGCGCCGGCTATGGCCTCAAGCTGCAGTACGACATCCCGCACCTCATCGACGACGGCGTGCAGCTGCTGACGGCGCACGGCAGCAAGGGCCTGGAATTCCAGGTTGTCATCGTCGCCGGATTCCGCGAGAAGCATTGGGACCACCGCCGGCCCATGCCGGGCCTGGCCCTGCCCGAGGAGCTGCTCTTCGGCGCGCCGCTGGCCGAAGGGCTGGAAGACGAGCGCCGCCTAGCCTTTGTCGCCTGGACCCGCGCGAAGCGCACGCTCATCCTCTCTTGCCCCGAGCGCGTGGTGCGCGGCGAGCGCGAGCAGGATGTCTCGCCCTCGGCCTTCGCGGTGGAGGGCGGCCCGCTGCCCGAAAAGACAGTGGAGCTGAAGGACGCCACCAAGACGAGTCTGCTGCTCCTGCCCAAGGCCGAGCTCGACGACGCGCTCAAGTCGTACCTGCGCTCCAAGCTGGAGACGTTCGAACTCTCCGTCACCGCGCTCAACCACTTCTTGGAAGATCCTGAGACCTTCCTCCGCCAAGACCTGCTCGGCCTGCCCCAAGCAAAGAGCGCCACGCTCGCCTACGGCACCGCCGTACACGAGGGCCTACGCGCCTGGGCCCGCCATGTGCGCGACACTGGCGAGAGCTCTCAGGAGGCTTTGTTGCAGGGCTTCGCGCACGGCATCACCCAGCGCGAGATCCTGACCGAGAAGGAGCGCGAGCGCCTGCTGCATATGGGCAACCAGGCCCTGCCACGCTACTTCGAGGCCCGCTTGGCTGGCCCCTCGCCGATCATCTGGAGTACCGAGCAAAAGGTCTCGGCCCGCTTGGGCGATATCC
>JAGOUB010000135.1 GCA_018061525.1 Candidatus Peribacteraceae bacterium | reverse complement strand
ACCCTGAAGCGCCTGATCGGCTTCGCTCAGCTGGAGAAGGCCCAGTTCTGAGCCTTAGAAGATTTCGGCCGCCATCGCCGCCACGTTGACCACCTCGCGCTCGGCCTGGCCGGTGCCGGCGCCGTCCACCACGAAGTTGGCGCGCAGCGGCACTTTGAACGCGTCCTGTAAGAGCGCCTCCAGCGAGCGGCTGCCCTCGCCCGTGGCGGACTTGTCGCGGTGGAAGCGCGAGCCAAAGGTGAGCGTGATCGTCTTGCCTTCGATGCCCGTCACACGCGCATCCTTGAGCGACATGCGCGCCGACGATGGCTCCACCTTGGCGGCGATGCCGGCCCAGGCTTTCTTCAGGCTTTCTAGATCGAGCGCCGGTGCCTCGAACTCGGCCGAGACGGCGGGCGCGGGAGTTGGCGTCGGAGTGAGAGCGGGAGCCTCGGCGACGGGAGCCGGGGCGGCCTTTTTGATTGAGGTCGGAGCCGGAGCCGACGGAGCAGGGGGCGGGGGAGTGGCGACCGGAGTCGATGCCATGGGCGCGGCGGCCGTGATGGGTCCGCCGCCGAAGCCGGCGGCCCGGAGCAGTCCGGCCTCCAGCGCCACCATCGGCGCGGGCGAGGTTCGCAATTCTCTTAAGCACCAGAGGATGGCGTCGAGCTTGGCCATGGCGCGGGCGGCCGCGGCCGGCTCGGGCAGGGCGGCGGGCAGCGACTCGCGGAGCGTTTCCAAAATGATGCGCAGCACGTTCTCTGGCGGCACGGCCAACTTCTCCAGTTCGGCGGTCAGTTGCAGGATGGCAGTGCTGTCGCCGGCCTCGACGGCGCCCAGCAGGGCGGCCGCCTGGGCGTGTCCACTCTCGCCGATGCGCTCGGCCACGTCGTTCTCGCGGATGGCGGGCAGCGATCGGAGTTGGTCGAGCAGCGAGAGGGCGTCGCGCATGCCGCCGCGGGCGATGGCGGCCACGGCGCGCAGGGCGGGGCGGTCGATGTCGATCTTCTCAGCGTCGGCCACGGTCTGCAGGCGGCGGATGATGTCCTCCTCGCGGATTTGGCGGAACTGGAAGCGCTGGCAGCGCGACTGGATGGTGGGCGGCACCTTGTGCAGCTCGGTCGTGGCCAGGATGAAGAACGCGTAGGGCGGAGGTTCCTCCAGCGTCTTCAAGAGGGCGTTGAAGGCCTCCTTGGTGAGCATGTGCACCTCGTCGACGATGTAGACCTTGGCGGCCGCAGCTACGGGCGGAAAAACAATCCCTTCCAGCAGCGAGCGGACGTCGTCGATGCGGCGGTTGCTGGCGGCGTCGATCTCCACTAAATCCACCAAGCTGTTTTCCTCGATTCCCTTCAGGAGCTGGTTCTTGCGGGCCTCGTCGGTGCCGTGCGTGAGCAGGGCCTTGGCCAGGATGCGCGCCACCGAGGTCTTGCCCGTGCCGCGCGGTCCCGAGAAGAGATAGGCGTGCGACAGGCGGTCTTGCTCCAGGCTCTTCTCTAGCGTGCCCACGATGTGGTCCTGGCCGATGACGTCGGCGAGGGTCTTGGGCCGGTAGGTGCGGTAGAGCGACATCGGCGATCAGGGTAGCAGTCGCCCGCCATGACGCCCATATCGTGCTTGTCTTTTCGCTCCGGACCTCACAGAATGCCCATACCTATGCGCCGCATCCTTCTTCTCGTCCCCGTCCTGCTCCTGTCTGCCTGCTTCGTCGATACGACGGGCATCTCGGCCGAATCGTCGGCCACGCCGCACCCCGCCACCGCCCAGAACGCGGGCGTGACGGTGGTTGAGTACGCCGACCTGGAGTGCCCTGCCTGCAAGACCGTCACGGCCCAGGTGGTGAAGCCGCTCATCGCCAAGTACGGCACGCAGATCCGTCTCGACTTCAAGCACTTCCCGATCCAGTCGATCCACCGGTATGCCTATCAGACCGCGCAGGCCGCCGAGTGCGCCGCCGATCAGGGCAAGTACTGGGACTGGATCGACTACGTCTACGAGCACCAGGAGGAGCTCCCGAACAAGCCGTTCGTCGAGTGGGCCAAGCAGTTCAATCTCGATGCCGACATCTTCGACCGCTGCCTGCGCTCTGGCATCAAGGAGGATGTGGTCGACGCCGATTACCAGGAAGGACTCAAGCTGGGCGTGGATTCCACTCCGACGTTCTTCGTGAACGGCCAGAAGATCGTCATCCAGGATGGTACGACGCTCGATAAGGCTGTGGCTGAGGCGTTGTCCAAAGTTGGATCGAAGCTCTGATCCATTTTTTCTCGTCTAAGAAGAGAGGGCTTCGGCCCTCTTTTTTTGTTCTTCGAAGTAAGTGCCAACGTTTTGGTATCCACTTTCTTTGGCGCAAAGAAAGTGGAGAAAGAAACAGGCCGCTGTCGTGGCGTTGCCTACGCGGAATGGCTCGGTCCGCGGGCGGCGCAAACTCGACCCGCGCTCTTCTGCGGAAGCGCGGGCCTCAAACGGTGCGCCGCCACTATTCGCGGACGCATCGCCAACCGCGTGACGGCACCGCCACTGGGCGGCCAAGGCT
>JAGOUB010000134.1 GCA_018061525.1 Candidatus Peribacteraceae bacterium | reverse complement strand
AAAGAAAGTGGAGAAAGAAAACAGGCCGCTGACGTTGTGTTGCCTGCGCGAAATGGCTCGGTCCGCGGGCGGCGCAAACTCGGCCGCGCCTCTCTTGAGTCGCGCGGCCTCGGACCTGCGCCGCCACTATTCGCGGACAGCTTCGCCAATCGCGCGACGGCACCACAACGAGGCGGCCACCCCGTGGAGGGTCAGACCGGCGCGCACCCCTCCGCAAGCAAAGACGCGACCGTGCGCCTGGGGCGGAACGCAGGGTGGTTGGTAGAGTGAAGCGATTGAGCGGTTTTTCAGGTAGGATCAGCCCGTGTTGTCCTTCTTCAAGAAGTGGCAGGGTCGACCGATCGTGCGCGGCACGGTCATCCTGGCGGCCACGCAGCTCTTGGCCTCGGTGGCCGGGTTGCTGCGCGACCGCATGCTGACGGCCACCTTCCCGGGGCTTGGCGTGGTGGACGTGTACCTGGCGGCGTTCCGCCCGAGCGACCTGCTCTTCCAGGCGGCGGTGATGTCGGCGATGGGCACGGTGCTCGTGCCGATCCTGGCCGGCTACCACGCGCGCAACGACCGCGAGGGCATGGACCGCGTGCTCTCCGGCTCGATGGTGGTCGGCGGGCTCGTGTTCGGCGCCATCGCCCTCCTCCTCGCCCTGGCCCTGCCGTGGCTCCAGCCGGTGCTGGCCGGCGGCTTCACCGGCGACGACGCAAGGCTCTATGTCACCTTCGGCTCGCTGGCATTGCTCAGCAATTTCCTGTTCGTCTTCGGCACGGCGCTCGGCCAGTACCTCATTACCGAGGAGCGCTACCTGGCCTACGGCATCACGCCGGTGCTCTACACGCTCGGCACCATCGCCGGCACCATCCTGCTGACGCCCTGGCTGGGCGCGTACGGCCCGATGGTGGGCACGCTGCTCGGCGCCGTCCTCTATGTGACAGTGCGCTTGGTGGCTGTGCTGCGGGCCGGGGCCAAGCTCTCGCTCGTGTTCTGGCACCCCGATTTGAAGGACATGGGCCGCCTGATGCTGCCGCGCATCCTCTCGCTCTCCGCCTTCCAGGCCCAGCTTCTGTTCCTCGACGGACTGGCCACCTACCTGCCCGCGGGCAGCGTCACCATCAGCAACTACGCCCGTAACTTCCAGTCGGTGCTAGTGGGCGTGGTGGGCATCGCCGTGGCCCAAACGGTCTACGCCCCGCTCAGCAAAACGGCGGCCACGCGCAACGACGAGGCGTTCGATCGCCTCTACCGGATCGGTTGGATCTCCATTCTCGCACTCACTGTGCCAGGCGCGCTCGTGCTTTGGCTGGCGGCGCCGGTGGCCGCCTGGCTCGTGCACCTCACGGCAGTGCTGCCGCTGTTCGCCCTCACGCTCGGCGTCTTCGCCCTGAGTGTGCCGCTCGAGAGCCTGACGCACCTGCAATACCGCGCCTTCTACGCCTACAAGCACACCCTCTGGCCGTCTCTGGCCGGCATCGCTGGCGGCGCCGGCGCCATCGTCTCGGCCTGGCTCTTCATCGATCAACTTGGCGTGGTGTCGTTGGCCCTCGGCTACGCCGTCGGTGAACTGCTCCAGGTGACGGTTCTGGCGGCATTGCTGCCGCTGGTGCGGCACAAGAAGGACTGATTCAATGCGTCAACTCCGGCCACCAGGCGCGCAGCTGGGCACTGACGGCTTCGTCGCCGGCGAAGCAATGTCCTTCCCAACCGTAGGCGCGGGCGGCGTCCACGTTGGCCTGCGAATCGTCGATGAAGCGCACCAAACCGACCGGCAGCTTGGCCTGGATTGTCTCGAAGAAGCGGGGATCGGGCTTTGTCGTGCCGATCTCGCTTGAACAAAAAATGTGATCAAAAATGTCCCGGTAGCCCATGCGCTCCCGCATGTAGACCAGTCGGTACGGCTCTTGGTTTGTGGCTAAGATGGCGTGTACGCCGTGCTCGCGCAGACGGCGGACGGTGCCGACGACCTGGGCGTGAGTGTCTTTCTGGTCCTCGTGCCAGTGCGCGAACAAGCCGGCCAGATCGAGCGTCAGGCCGTGTTCGGCGGCAAAGGCGTCGAGGGCGCGCTTGGTGTCGGCGCCCACTAGGCACTGCTTGAACGGCCCGGCAAAGAAGACGGCCGCCATCTCTTGAGAGAGGCCGAACGCCGAAAAATCGCTGAACCGGAGCGGGTTCACGACGCCGTCGGCATCAAGGACGAGGATGTCCATGGGGTCACTTCTTCTTCACCTGCGTGAAGTCGAGCTCCACCGGCGTCTCGCGATCGAAGATGAGCACCAGGACGGTCAGCTTGCCCTTGTCGACGTCCACGGAGTCGACCGTACCCTCGTAGTTCTTGAAGGGGCCGTCGACGATGATGACGAGGTCGCCCACCTGGAAGTCGCTCTTGAACTTGGCCTGCTGCTCGCCGATGCGGCGCTGGATAACGCCGAACTCCTCGGGCGAGACCGGCACCGGGATGTTGCCTGATCCGACGAAACCCGTGACGTTGGGCGTGTTGCGCACCAGGTACCACGACTCGTCCGTGACGGTCATGTCCACG
>JAGOUB010000133.1 GCA_018061525.1 Candidatus Peribacteraceae bacterium | reverse complement strand
TTGCCGAGCGGACGCACTGTCGATGGACAATCGAACAGCAGTTCATCGGGCGGAGGCAACGGGACGATCACGCTCCCGAGCGGCCGCGTCATCGACGGCGAATCGGACGAGCAGGCGATGAACGGCACTGGCAGCACCGTGCGCTTGGCCTCTGGCGGCGGCCGCGGTTGCAACCAGCCCGACCAAGGTGAGGTGACGAGTGGTGAGCCGGGCGTGACGTTCCCCGTGCTCTATAAGGGGAACTGTCCGGTATCGACGAGTATCTTGCGGGTGCCAGAGAAGGAGGGCAGCACCTTCGGCTCGATGGATTTTTAATCATAAAAATTCTCGAAGCTGGTGCCACTGACTGGTTGCCACCTTTTGCAGGCGCGCAAAAGGTGGCGCCAAAACGCTGGCGCGCCGAGCCCCTCTCCATGGTTCTGCTTAGTGAATGACACCCTCCCGAAGGAGGAAATATTCTTCGTGCCCCTTCACCCCCGGCCGGCGCGCGCCCCTCCGCAGGCAAAGTCCGGATGGTGCGCCGGAGGCGAATAAAGAGGTGAGCTTCAGGTTTGGTGCAGTGAGACCGTGGAGCGGTGTCGCGCCACGGGGGGTGTGGGGAAGGCCCCGGATCGAAAGGCGCCGCCACGAATGAACGCCAGAAAACGAGGCGGCGCCTTTTGACCGACGAAGCGGGCCGGGCCTAATGGCCGGCGAGGAGGCACGGGGCCGAGGTGGAGGAGTGTTGGCGCGACGCGCTTTCTTGGGCACTTCTTTGTCGCGCACAAAGAAGTGCCATACCGATGGTTGGCACCAGCCCAGAAAAGGGGCTTTTAGCGCCTTACCAAAAGTACTAATCGTCATACCAGGTAAGAAAACGCCTAGTACGCAGTCATCAATGCTACTATGCCTCCTACTATGGACTCCCAACTCTCCCACTTCATCGCCGCCGCCCGCCAGAAGGGCATGGACTTCCAGAGCATCAAGTCGCTGCTCGTCGCCTCCGGCTGGAAGGAGCGCGATGTCGAACAGGCCCTCGTCTCGCAGACGCTGGATATGGCCGTGCCCACCCCGCCGGATGTCGGCGGCGCGCGCGAGGCCTTCCTGCACCTGCTGAGCTTCGCCTGCCTCTACATCGGACTCGGCAGCCTCATCTTCCTCTACTTTAACTGCCTGGAGTGGCTCTTTCCGGATCCGGCTTTCGACTACAACACCTACGTCGATAACGATTGGTCCGGCCTGCGCTGGCAGATGGCCATGGTGATCGTCACCTTCCCCATCTTTATCTGGATCTCGAAGATTATCGCCAATGATATCCGCCAGCACCCGGAGAAGAACCGCAGTGGCCTGCGCCGTTGGCTGACCTACCTGACGCTCTTCCTGACCGCTCTCGTCTTGATCGGCGACGGCGTGACGCTCGTCTGGTACATGCTCGAGGGCGAGCTCACCATCCGCTTCATCCTCAAGGTACTCATCGTCCTGGCGCTCGCAGGCGACACCTTCCTCTATTACCTCGGTTCGCTGCGCCCCGGCGCCAACGACCGCCAGATCGCCGGCATGCGCCGCGGCCGCTGGCTGGAACTGAAGGCTTGGATCTTCGTGCTCGTCGCCATCGTCTGGGGCTTCGCCCTGGTGGGCAACCCGCTCACGCAGCGTGAGCGCCGCCTCGACGAGCAGCGCGTCTCCGACTTGCAATCGATCGTGAACGAACTCTCCACCCAGGTGCGCGGCCCGCAGCGCGACGCCACCACGGCACCGACGCTCCTCAAGCCCGTGCCCGCCACGCTCCAGGCGATCGTCGACGCCGCCGTCTACACCCGCCCCCGCATCGTCGATCCTGAGACCAACGAGCCTTACGGCTACACCGTGAAGGATGCCGACACCGTCGAGCTCTGCGCCGACTTCGCCGAAGCGCGCGACCGCGAATACGACATCTCGTGGGACCACCCGGCCGGCCGCCACTGCTACACCATCGACCTGCTCGGCCTGAACTATCCGAACCCGACCAAGCCGATCGCGATCTGACCCGATGGACTCCGCGCTCGTCGCCCGCCTGCGTGACCATGTCGCGGAGCTCCAATCGCTCCGCGCGCGGTGGGCGGACCCCGCGGTCCACGGCGATCCCGCCGAACTGAAACGCATCGGGCAGCGCATTGCCGCCCTCGAACCCGAAGAACCACTGCTGACCGAATGGGAGCGCCTCGAGCGTTCCCTTTCGGCGGAGGCCGGCCTCGATGATCCCGAGCTGCAGGCCATCGCCGCCGCCGAGGCCGAGGCCGCCCGCGCGGCCTTGCCCGAACTGGAAGAGCGGATCCGCGCCGCGCTGATCCCACGCGACGAAGACGACGGGCGCGACGTGATTGTAGAAGTGCGCGCCGGCGCCGGCGGTGACGAGGCGTCGCTCTTCGCGTCCGAACTCATCCGCATGTACATCCGCTACGCCGAGTCGCAGGGCTGGAAGGCGTCGCTCGCCGATCTCTCGCCCTCCGAGAGCGGCGGTGCCAAGGAAGGTGTGCTGCGCATCGCGGGCCGGGGCGCCTACGGCCGCCTCAAGTTCGAGTCGGGCG
>JAGOUB010000029.1 GCA_018061525.1 Candidatus Peribacteraceae bacterium | reverse complement strand
TCTTCACCTACGCTTCCGACGAGCAGCTGACGTTCTTCCCCGAGGCCTTCAAGAAGGCGGAGACCGAGCTGGTCGACCATAACGTCAGCATCATCTCCGACGGCGACCCGCACGAGCTGAAGGACATCGACCCTAAGCGCCTCTTCATGGCCAGCGACAGCCGCAAGAAGGTCCGCGAGTGGTACGACGAAAAGGAGCGCCAGGGCAAGTTCAGCTGGACGCTCGCCATGTACCCGACAGCCGCCATGGCCGCCGAGGCCGGCATGTCGCTTCAGGAATACTGGCAGCAAGTGATCGAGGGTTGCTACCTCGATAAGCCCGATCCCGTCGCCGAGTGGAAGCGCATCCAGGCCGAACTTGACCGCCTGAAGGGCGCGCTCAACGCTCTCAAGATCGAGCGCGTGCACGTGGAGGCCGAGGGCATTGACCTATGGGTGAAGCTCGGCGCCAACCGCCAGTGGCTCGGCGGCAGCGGCCGCAACATCCCCAGCTACGAGCTCTTCATCTCGCCCGACTGGCGCGGCACCGAGGGCGTCGTTCGCTTCAACCAGCCGCTCTATCGCTTTGGCAATTTAGTGAAGGACGTGGCGCTCGAGTTCAAGGGCGGGCGCGTGGTGAAGGCATCCGCCTCGCAGGGCGAGGATTTCCTCAAGGCGATGATCGCCCGCGAGAACGCCGACAAGATCGGCGAGTTCTCGCTCACCGACCGTCGCATCTCGCGCATTACGCGCTTTATGGCCGATACCCTCTTCGACGAGAATATGGGCGGCCCCTTCGGTAACACGCACCTGGCGGTGGGCAAGGCCTACAAGGACAGCTTCGACGGCGACCAATCCAAGCCCAGCAAAGAGGAATGGGAGGCGATGGGCTTCAACGAATCACCCGAGCACACCGACATTGTCTCCACCACCGACCGCACCGTCACAGCCGAACTGCCGGGCGGCGGAACCACGGTGATCTTCAAAGACGGACAATTCACGCTCTAACGAAAAACCCCGCCAGGCGGCGGGGTTTTTGAAGTGCCTTAGAATGGAGGCGTATCAGCGGTTGAGCTTGCACTGTTTGGAGCAGTCGCTCACTCCGGCCTTGCCGTTGCCGGCGCCGAGGTCGCACTCTTCTTTAGCCTCCCTGGCGCCATTGCCGCAGACAGGCTTAGCCATGCAGCTGCCGGCGCCGATGCCCTCGCACATGTAACCGGTTTCGATCACGCAGTTGTTGCTGCAGCCGTCGCCGCTGTTGCGGTTGCTGTCGTCGCACTTCTCGCCGGAGTCCTTCATGCCGTTGCCGCAGCTGGGGGCGCAGCTGCCGGGGACGCAGGTGTACCCCTTCTCGACCTTGCAGACGTCGCTGCAGCCGTCGCCGGCCTTGGCATTGCCGTCGTCACACTTCTCGCCAGCGTCGATGGTGCGGTTGCCGCAGAGCTTGGTGCAGGAGGAGCCGCTGCACAGGTAGCCCTTCTCGACTTTGCAGCTGCCGTTGCAGCCGTCGCCTGCGTTCTTGTTGCCGTCGTCGCAGGCCTCACTGCCCTCGAGCACGTAGTTGCCGCAGGCGGGCTTGCTGGAGCTGGACTTGGAGGACGAAGCATGACGACACTCCAGGGTGCAGCTGCCGTCACCGTTGCCATAGGAGCCGTTGGCGTCGCCCTTGTCGCACTGCTCGGTGCCTTCCTTGATGCCGTTGCCGCACTGGGCGGCCGTCTTGCTAGAGGAGGCGGCCTTGTTCAGCGTGCACTCACGCGAGCAGTCGCTCACGCCATAGGGGCCGTTCTTGGTGCCCAGGTCGCACTGCTCGCCGTCCTCCTTCACGTTATTTCCGCAGAACTTCTCGGCCTGGTATTGAGGAATACCGGTGGCCTTGCCGAGCTCCCGGATGGGACTCGGGTTCACCTTGCAGCTCGTGGAACAGGTGCTGCGTCCGTCGACATCGTTCTTGGAACCGAGGTCGCACTGCTCTCCGTTCTCCTGCTTACCGTTGCCGCACACGGGCGGCAGGGTGCCACCGCTGACGGCGGCGAAGAGGCCGGTCTGCTGCATCGCGACGATGCCGCCGATCGCGACCAGGGACAAAGAGAGCACGATGCTCAAAGGCTCGATCCTGCGGGAGGAGTGCATGTGGGTGTTGGGAGGAGCGGTGTGTTGATGTTAAGTATACCATACTTAGCGTGCAAAAGGAAGGTGGCGGGGGAGCGAGGCTGCTAGCCGTAAGTCGCCGTTTCTGCTATACTGGAAGCGTTCCAGACAGACACATGAATCCCGCTGCCGGATCCGGCTCTTCCCACTATCACCGCCTCAAGATTGGCGTGATGGGCGCTGCCAGTGGCCCCCTCATCGAGGATCCCGTCGCCCGCGACAAGGCGAAGGTGCTCGGTCGCGAGATCGGCGCCCGCGGCCACATCTTCATCAATGGCGCCTGCCCCGGCCTGCCGCACGATGCAATGCTCGCCGCCAAGGAGCAGGGCGGCTTCACCATCGGTATCTCGCCCGCCTTCTCGGAGTACGAGCACGTCAACGAATACCTCTCGCCGCACGAGCACGACTTCCTCATCTATACGGGCATGGGCTTCATGTCCCGAGACGTCATCAACATCCGCTCGGCGGACGGCGTCGTCATCATCAGCGGCGGCGTCGGTACGCTCAATGAGCTGACGATCGCCTACGACGAAGGCCGCCCGATCGGCGTCGTCACGAACTCCGGCGGCATCAGCAACCACATCGAGTCGATCATCCGCGATCTCTGCAAGCGCGAGATCCCGCCGAACATGGTCTTCGACGACGATCCGGCCAAGTTGCTCGATAAGCTCGAGACCGCCATTCGTGCCTTCCCGCTGCCGTATCGGCAGGATAGTCGGGTGCGTGATAAGAAGTTGCCTGGTTAATTGGTATCCACTTTCTTTGGCGCAAAGAAAGTGGAGAAAGAAACAGGCCGCTGACGTTGTGTTGCCTGCGCGAAATGGCTCGGTCCGCGGGCGGCGCAAACTCGGCCGCGCCTCTCTTGAGTCGCGCGGCCTCGGACCTGCGCCGCCATTATTCGCGGACAGCTTCGCCAATCGCGCGACGGCACCACAACGAGGCGGCCACCCTGTTGAGGGATGTCGTGTACCCTCCGCCACCGTGCGCCCGGGGCGGATAACGAGGATCCTTTTTAGGAACTTTCGCGCAGCGACCACCGAATCGGCACTCCATCAAAAGCAAAAGTGGAGCGCAGGTTGTTTTCCAACGTGCGGAGCTGCGAACCGTACACGCCTTTCGGATCGCGGAGGAAGAGCACGAACGTCGGCGGGATGTCGTCGGCCTGGGTGATGTACTTGCCTCCGGCGGCGGCGCCGAGCGGGCGGCCGCGGATGGCCTCCTGGTACCAGCGCACCAGGTCGCGCGTGGCCAGGCGGCGCTTGCGGTTCTCCACGATCAGGTCGATGACGGGGAAGATCTTGGCCAGGCCCTCGCGGTCCTTGGCCGACACAGCGAAGATGGGCGCGAACTTGCAGAACGAGAGCTCCTTACGGATTTCCACCGCCTTGGCTTCCTTGCCGCCGGCCTCGAGTAGGTCGGACTTGTTCAGGATGATGAGCAAGCCCTTGCCGGCGTCGAGCGCCTGGCGGGCGATGCGTTTGTCTTGGCGGCTGATGGGCTCGTCGGCGGCCAGTACCAGCAGGACGACGTCGGACTGGTCGATGGCCTGGATGCTGCGGAGCGTGGAGTAGTACTCAATGTCGCCGTCCACGCGGCCCTGTTGGCGCAGGCCGGCGGTATCGACGAAGACGTACGATTTGTCGTCGCGGCGCAGCGTGGTGTCGGAGGCGTCGCGGGTGGTGCCGGGGATGGACGAGACGAGGCGCGGGTTCGCCTCCTTCTGCGTATCCGACATCAGCGCGTTCACGATCGAGCTCTTGCCGACGTTCGGCTTACCGATGAGCGCCACGCGCGGGATACCGTCGGTCTCGCCTTCGGCCTTGGCGAAGTGGAGCTGCGCCAGCTGCCGCTCGATGATCTCCTCCAGCTCGCCCACGCCGGGGCCCTGGGTGACGCTGGTCGCCACGGTCTCGTCGCCGACGCCGAGTTCGTAGGCGCGGGGCAGCGCTTCCTGTTCGATCTTGGCGTTGTCGCACTTGGTTACCACCAGGATGATCGGCACGTGCCGCTTCGCCTTGCGGCGCAGCAAGTCGGCCACGGTCGCGTCGCTCTTGGTGATCTCCTCGCGGCCGTTGACCGTGAAGAGGATGAGGTCGCTCTTCTCCAGGGCGATCGTCGTCTGCGTCGCCACGTCGTCCTCCAGCTCCTTGTCGGTCGAGCCGCCGCCGATGCCGGCAGTGTCGACGAGCAGGTAATCCACCTTCTCGCGCTCGATCTTGGCGGCCACCTGGTCGCGCGTGGTGCCCGCAATGTCGCTCACGATCGCGCGCTTCTCGCCGAGGAGCGCGTTGAAGAGGCTGGACTTGCCGGTGTTCGGCCGGCCGATGATGGCGACGAGCGGGAGCTTGGCCATGCGGGCAGGATTGTAGCGGAGTTTTGCGGAAAAGAACGAGAAAAACCCCCTCCGCACGGTGGCGGAGGGGGAAAAGGCTTGGCTGTGTCGATGGCAGCCGGCGTTACGCGGCCCGGCAGAGATACAGCTTCTCGCCTTCCTTCTTCAGGACTGTGAAAGATCCAAAGGCACCCAAGTGCGTCAGCAAGCGCTCGTCGCACTCCACCGGGTGGCTATCGCGGTCATCCACGATGAGCGTGCCGATGCGCAGGACCGCGCTGTGCTGATGGATCCAGCCGGAGCTGGGGAAGAAGCGGGTCACCGACAGGAGCTGCAAGCCGCCGTCGGCGAAGCCTTGGAACACCCAATAGTCGCCGTCGAAGGCTGGGACGGGCGCCAGGTGCTGGGTCGAGATGAGGATCGGCTCCTGGCCGGGGTGGTCCACCAACTGGAGCTGGACGGGCATGGATTCGAAGCCGCACAGGCCAATCTGCATGGGTGCGCTGGTCTTGAACAGGCGGCCGTGTTCCGGCAGACCGGGGTTGAGGAAGACGTGGTAGTTCCCCGCCGCGCGGGGAGTGTGGATCACGTTGTCATCGGGCACCGCTCGACTCCTTTAGAGGAAGCCGTGGTTTGAAAGAATGGACGCGCGCCGATCCTAAGCCGAAATCCGGCCGGGTCAACGAGGGGGGAGGGCGAAAGCTGCCAACACCCCGAGGAAGCGGTACCATGGCCGCGATGGACCATCCCTACGATCCCTCTTCGGTTGAGAAGAAGTGGCAGGCCAAGTGGAAGGAGGCCGGCCTGCACAAGGCCGACCTCAAGAAGGCGAAGCATCCGTACTACGCGCTCGCCATGTTCCCGTACCCGAGCGGCGACAAGCTGCATGTCGGGCACTGGTACAACTTCGCCCCGGCCGACAGCTCGGCGCGCTACCAACGCATGAAGGGCAAGGACGTCTTCGAGCCGATGGGCTTCGACGCCTTCGGCCTGCCCGCCGAGAACTACGCCATCAAGACCGGCGTGCCCCCTCAGGAGTCGATCAAGAAGAACGTGGGCACGATGATCGAACAACTCTCGCGCATCGGCGCGATGTACGACTGGGACCGGACTCTGAACACTTCCGACCCCTTGTACTACAAGTGGACGCAGTGGCTCTTCCTGAAGATGTACGAGCACAAGCTGGCCTACAAGAAGGAGGCGCTGGTGAACTGGTGCCCCAAGGACCAGACCGTGCTCGCCAACGAGCAGGTGAAGGACGGGCAGTGCGAGCGTTGCGGCACCGAAGTGGTGCAGAAGACGCTCAACCAGTGGTTCTGGAACACGAAGAAGTACGCTCAGCAGTTGCTCGACGGCCTCGACGGCCTCGACTGGCCCGAGAAGACCAAGGCCATGCAGCGCAACTGGATCGACCGCAGTGAGGGCGTGAACTTCACGATGAAGGTGAAGGGGATGCCGATCGAGTTCGAGGTCTACGACTCCATCCCGCAGACGTTCAAGGCCCAGACGTTCGTCGTCATCGCCCCCGAGCATCCGCTGGTCGCGGAGCTTGTGAAGGGCACGGACAAAGAGAAGGAGGTGATGCATTTCGTCGACGACATGCGCAAGAAGAAGGCCGCCAAGCGCTTCGAATTCGACGAGGACATGGCCGGCGTGGACACGGGCCGCGTGGTCCAAGATCCCTTCGGTACCGGCGACCTGCCGCTCTGGGTGGCGTCGTTCGTCGTCATGGAATACGGCACCGGCATCGTCAGCTGTTCGGCGCACGACGAGCGCGACTTCGCCTTCGCCAAGGCCTACAAGCTGCCGCTGCGCCCGGTGATGTTCCCCGCCGATCCGGTCGAGGCCGAGCGCGTCCGCAATTTGGAAGTCTGCTACACCAAGGATCCGGAGGGCGTGCTCCAAGAGCCCAAGGAGTTCGCCGGCCGCCACTGGGGCGAGGTCCGCCGCGACATCATCGATTTCATTGAGAAGGAGAAGATTGGCAAGCGCCAGGTGAACTACCGCCTGCGCGACTGGACGATCTCGCGCCAGCGCTACTGGGGCGCGCCCATCCCGGTCGTCTACGATCCCGCCGGCCAGGCGCACCCTGTGCCCGAGGAGCATCTGCCCTGGATGCTGCCGACCGATGTGGAATTCAAGCCGACGGGCGAGTCGCCGCTGCGTCTCTCCGTCGAGTTCAAGGCGCGCACCGAGAAGCTCTTCGGCAAGGGCTGGACGCCGGAATACGACACGATGGACACCTTCGTCTGCTCCAGTTTCTACTTCCTGCGCTACCTCATGGAGGGCGACACGGAGACGTTCATCGATCCGGCGCTCGAGAAGAAGTGGCTCCCGACCGCCATGTACATCGGCGGTCCCGAGCACGCCTGTATGCACCTCATCTACGCGCGCTTCGTCATGCTGGCGTTGCGCGACATGGGCATCGTCTCGCACGGCGAGCCGTTCCAGCGTCTGGTGCACCAAGGCCTCATCACCGCCGGCGGCGCCAAGATGAGCAAGAGCAAGGGCAACGTCGTCAGCCCCGACAGCTTCGTGGACTACCACGGCGCCGACGTCTTCCGCATGTACCTGATGTTCATGGGGCCGTTCACCGACGGCGGTGACTGGAGCGACACCGGCATCAAGGGTGTGGAGCGCTTCGTGCAGCGCGCTTGGAAATTGCTCGCCGGTCCGACGATTGCAGACAAGCATGAGGACTCGCCCGCTGCCCGCACCGCCCTGCACAAGGCCATCAAGTCCGTGAGCGACAGCCTGGAGGGTCTGCGCTTCAACACCGCCATCTCCGCACTCATGGAGCTGCTCAACTCGCTGGAGTCCGAGACCGCGCTCAGCCGCGAGATCGCCCGCACGTTCACGCTGCTGCTCGCGCCGCTGGCGCCGCACCTGGCCGACGAACTCTGGGAGAGGCTCGGCGGCGAAGGCTTCGTCGTCCAGCAGTCGTGGCCCACGTTTGATCCCGCATTCCTCAAGAGCGACACGCTCGCCATCGCCGTGCAGGTGAACGGCAAGCTGCGCGGCCAGGTCGACGTTCCAGCTGCGGCCACGTCCGAGGAGGTGATCGCGGCCGCCAAGGCCGAGCCGAACGTCGCCAAATTCCTGGCCGACCAGGCCATCAAGAAGGAGATCTACGTGCCCGGCCGCCTGGTGAGCTTTGTCGTCTGACGAACGGTGCTTACGCGATTGATGTCGTCTCCGTCGTGCGCGATTGGGGCCGTGCGAGCTCGATGACAACAAATGGCTCGTCTGCGGTCCTGAGCCGCGACGCCTGCAGCACCGTCCGCATGCCGAACTGCGCGGCATGCACGTGGCCGTGGGGCAAGAAGAGCTCGTACAAGCGCACGGACGTGAAGGCGCGGTGCTCCTGCAGGAAGCGCTCGCGTCCCAGTTCTTCGATGCGCTGGCGTTCGATCTGGGCCGTGAGCGCGGCGAGCACCTCCTCGTCGCTTTTGTCTCGGTCGAGAGCGTAATCGGCCAAAAGGAAGTTGGCCTGCGGAAAGGCGCCGGCAATATCGTCGATCGTCCGCTCCATTGGCAGGCCCTCGTGCGCGAAGTCGTGCAGCACGTACGGCAGTACGAGTAGTTGCACATCATGGCGCTCCTTTGCTCGCATGTTCAGCAGTTGGCTCATCACGTCGGCCGGCGCGCCGGCAACCAGCTGCGAGCCGTCGCCGAGCAGGCGCGCCAACCGGTAGGCGAGCGAACGGTGCAGGTTCTCCCAATCAGGTCCGACCACGAGCGACGTCGGCCGGTGTTCTCGCAGTGCCGTCTCGCACAGCAGCCGGGCGGCCTCGACGGCGTCATTAGCAGGGGGCTGGCGATTCACCTGGGCATTTTAGCGCTGGGGCTTGAGTTGTATAGTTTCCATTACTTTTCCTGATTCTCAGTGTTTTACGAGAGGGATTGGCCGGAGGCTCCGGCTCTCCTATGCTGTGGACCCGACCCATGGTGCACCCCTTCGACCGCTACGCGGACATCACCGACGTCGCCGCCCTCAAAGAGGCGACCGACCGGCCGCTGCGCAAGTGCGTGCGCATCAACGGGCTCAAGACGTCCGTGGAGAAATTCCGCGCCTACGCCGAACGCAAGAAGTGGAACCTGCAGCCGGTGCCGTGGTGCGAGGAAGGCTTCTTCATCGACCGCGAGGACTTCAGCAAGGCGCTCGGCCGCGACGTGCTCCACCTGCTCGGTCACTTCTACATGCAGGAGGCCTCCAGCATGCTGCCGGCCGCGTTGCTGCAGCCGCGCCCCGATGAGACCATCCTCGACCTGTGCGCCGCGCCGGGCAGCAAGACGACCCAGATCGCGTCGGCGATGGAGGGGAGGGGAGTGCTCGTCGCCAACGACGTGCAGGAGAAGCGCTTGTGGACGCTCAAGAGCGCGCTCCAGCGCAGCGGCGTCAGCCACGCCATCGTCATGAAGAAGGTGGGCCAGTGGTACGCCAAGCAGATGACCGAGCGCTTCGACCGCGTGCTCTGCGACGCGCCGTGCACGGCCCAGGGCACCGCCCGCAAGGACAGCGACGCCCTCAAGTACGGCGGCGACGAGAGCGTGGGCAAGATGTCGCGCGTCCAGCAGGAGCTGCTCGAGTCGGCGCTGCACGCGCTCAAGGTGGGCGGCCGCCTCATCTATTCCACCTGCACGCTCACGCCCGAAGAGAACGAAGGCGTCGTCTCGTGGCTGTTGCAGCGCTACGACGGCCGCGTGAAGGTGCTCGACCCGCGCGAGCTCGGCATCGGTTCGGCCGGCCTCTTCGAT
>JAGOUB010000132.1 GCA_018061525.1 Candidatus Peribacteraceae bacterium | reverse complement strand
CGATAGCGCACGCCCAGGGCCCCGTCAGCTCCTCTGCAGGACGCTGACCATCTCGATGTGCGCCGTGTGCGGGAACATGTCCACCGGCTGCACCGCGCGCAGGTCGTAGCCTCCCTTCAGTAGCACACCCAGGTCGCGGGCGAAGGTGGCCGGATTGCACGAGACGTAGACGATCTGGCGCGGCTTGTGGGCCAGCACCGCGTTGAGGGCGTCGGGGTGGAGGCCGGCGCGCGGCGGGTCCACGACCACCACGTCGAAGGCGTACTTGCCGCCCGGCATGAGCTGCTGCTGGAGTACCTGCTCGGCGCGGCCCTTGTAGAAGCTGATGTTGGCGACGCGGTTCTTGCCGGCGCTGCGCAACGCATCTTCGATGCACGAGGGATTGCTCTCGATGCCGACCACCTTTTGGCAGAATCGAGCCAAATACTGGCCGATCGTGCCCATGCCGCAATAGGCATCCAGCACGGTGTCCTTGTCGCTCAGGTCGGCCATCTGCGAGATGACCTGGTAGAGCTTCTCGGTGCCCAGCGTGTTGGTCTGGAAGAACGAGAAGGGCGAAATTTCGAAGGTGAGATCGAACAGGCGCTCGCTGATGGTCTCGCCGCCGACGAGCGCGTGGACCTTGGGCATCTCGGGCTTGTCGTTGAGGCCGGTGTTCTCGATGAGCAGCAGCGAGGTCAGGTTGGGGCGGCCGGCGAAGCGCATGAACTGCTGGAAGATGGCTTCGAGTTCCTTCTTCTTGCCGTTCACCGTAAAGGCGATCATGTGCTCGCCCGTGTGCACGCCGCGGCGCAGCAGCATGGTCCGCAGTAGGCCCTTGTGGGTCTTGGGGTTGTAGACCGGCAGGCGCGTCTCCTGCAGGAAACGGCGCACGTCCATCAGCAGCGTGCTCGTCTCTTCCTCATACAGATGGCACTCGGTGATGGGCAGGATGGTCGACCACTCGCCGGGTTGGTGGAAGCCGACGGACGGGTTCTCGTCGAAGTAGATTCGCTTCCCGCCGCGCTCTTCGTGGCGCATGGTCTCGAAGCCGAAGCTCATCTCCAATTTGTTTCGGTAGTAGAAGACCTGCGGGCTCGGGATAATGCTAAGCACGCGGCCGGGGAGAGTGGCGCGCACGGCGTCGTCCACGGGCGTCTCCTTCTCGAGCGTCTCGCGGACGATCTGCTCTTTGTAGACGATCTGCTTGTTGTACGGCAGGTTCTGCCAGGTGCAGCCGCCGCAGCTGCCGAAGTGCGGGCAGCGGGCGGGGATCTCGTCCATCGATTTCTTGAGCACCTTGTCGAGGCGGGCCTCGGCGTAGTTGTCGCGCTTTTTGGTGACGGTGATCTGCACCTGCTGGCCGGGCAGAGCGCCCGCCACGAACACGGTCATCCCGTTGATCGAGCCAATACCGCCGCCCCCGTGAGCGACCTTCTGGATGCTGATGGTGTGCACCTGGCCAGGTGCGACAGTGGCCGGAGTAGCCGGTTCCGCTATGTCAGGAATAGTTGACATTTCTCGGAGAATGATGTAAAAATAGACCCTTTCACTTTTCTTCTCTCCACATGAGAGGTCGCACCCCCTTTCTCCTGTCCGGCGTGACGATGCTCCTCCTCGGGTTGAGCCATTTGGGGCTCGCTGCGAGCGTAGCAGAGCCTAGGGTCAGTGCAAGCCTCCCGCAGGCCCATGAGGGCCACGGCGCCCCCTCGTTGGTGGGTAGCCTGCTACCGGCCGGCAATGCCATGCCCGCCTCCCTGGACCACGACGATATTCCCGACGCCTACCAGTCCCTGTGGAACGAGACCCTCCAGTCACTGCCGGCGGCTTGCCGCGGTGTTTTGGAGAACGTCTACGTGCAGTTCGACCGCCCGCACCAGCGCGGACTGGCCAGCGGCCGCGCCATCATCCTCTACGCCGGTTTCGACCTGAGCGACCCCGCCGAGCGTGACGAGGCCCGCGCGTTGTTCGTGCACGAGTTCGGCCATATCACCGACATCGGTTGCATCCAGGGCAGGAGCCCCGTGCCGAGTGCCTTCGTCGACGGCCTGGACCCGGTGCCGAGCGACGACCCGAGCGTGTCGTTCTATTCCATTTCTTGGGAGAGCTCGACCAAGCGCCGCAGCGACAGCCGCAGCACCGACTTCGCTTCGGGCTACGCCGCCTCCGATCCCTTCGAGGACTTTGCCGAGACGTACGCCTACTTCGCCCTGCAGGAGCCGGCCTTCGCCGCCCGCGCCGCCGAGAACCCCGTCATTGCCCAGAAGTACGCCTGGATGAAGGCCTACGCCTTCGCCGACGGCGCCCCGAACGCGCTCGGCCAGAGCCTCTGGAAGGGGATCGTGCCGTGGGATGTGACGCTGCTGCCCTACGCTTGGAGCGGCGGTCTGGTCGCCCTCACCAACTGAGCGCGGCTATCATCGCCCCGTGCCCGTCGTCGTACTCGCCATCGGCTCGTTGAAAGCGGGGTGGGCCAAAGAGGCCTGCGCCGACTACGAACGCCGCTTGCGCGGCTTCGAATTGAAGGAGCTCCCGGCCAGTCGTGAGAAGGATCCCGACCGCCAGCGCCGGGACGAAT
>JAGOUB010000131.1 GCA_018061525.1 Candidatus Peribacteraceae bacterium | reverse complement strand
GTCTTCCTCGGTACGCCGATCAACGACGATGTCGCCAACTCGATCATCGCCCAGTTCCTTTTCCTCGAGAAGCAGGATCCGAAGAAGGACATCACCTTCTACGTGAACTCGCCCGGCGGACAGGTGAGCTCGACGCTCGCCATGTACGACACGATGCAGCACGTGAAGCCCGATGTCTCCACCGTCTGTCTCGGCATGGCCGCGTCCGGCGGCGCCGTGATCTTGATGGGCGGCGCCAAGGGCAAGCGCTACGCGCTCCAGCACAGCGAGATCATGATCCACCAGCCGCTCGGCGGCACCGAGGGCCAGGCGACCGATATCGCCATCCACGCCAACCACATCCTCAAGATGAAGGACCTGCTCAACAAGCTCATCGCCAAGCACACCGGCAAGAAGTTCGAGCAGGTGGCTGCCGACACCGAGCGCGACAACTTCATGAGCTCGGACCAGGCTCTTGCCTACGGCCTCATCGACAAGATCATCAAGTCCGACCACTCCGGTATCACCGCCAAGACCGTCGCCTGAGGTTCCTCCCCTTCCGACAAAGAAAGAGCCCCGCGATCGGGGCTCTTTTTAGAGGTCGATGGGAACGGCTCAGCGCTTGCGGGCCGGAGCCTTCTTGGCGGGAGTAGTAGGCTTCTTGGTGGGCACCGCGGCGACCGGAGCCGGAGCGCTCAGGCGGGCGGGAGCGGGGTGACCCGACACGACCAGGATGAGCAGGAAGATGCCGAGCCAAATGAAGGCGTTGTTCGCGGCGGCCATCATGTCGGTCATGTCGACGCCGGTGAGGACCGACTTGAGGAGCATACCCGGGGCGATGGAGCCGAGGCCGACGCCGATGAGCCAGACGGCCAGGTCGGTGCCGAGGTTGAGCGCGAGCAGTCCGCCGCCGATGATGTACACGGCGGGGAGCAGCACGGACCAGAGCGTGCCGACGATCTCCAGCGGGCCGAGGCCGTCGCGGACGACTTCGGAGAAGGAGGCGAACTGCAGGTAGTGCACGAGGCCGACGCAGACGAGGGCCAAGCCGAAGCTGACGCGGGCGATGGCGGCCGCGGTTGCGCGCACGGAGGCGGAGGAGATGTCCATAAGTGGCGGGGAGGGAGTGGTTCCATTCTGCGCATCCGCAAGCGGATCTTCAAGCTACTACTCCACTGTGGACCCGGAGCGGCAACACGAAAGCGCCATTCCGATCACGCGACGGGTCGCGTATCCTGTCGAGGTGTTCACGCTCAAAAGCAGCGGCCCGCTCGGTCGTCGCGGTGTCATCCAGACTCCGCACGGCGAGTTGCAGACGCCGCTCTTCTTCCCTGTCGGCACCAGCGGCGCGATGCGCGGACTGACGCACGAACAACTGCTCGACCTCGGCGCCGAGTGCCTGCTCGCCAACACCTACCACCTGCACGTGCAGCCGGGAGAAGAAGTAGTTGCGGCAGCGGGCGGTCTCCACCAGTTCATCGGTTGGGACAAGCCGATGCTCACCGACTCCGGCGGCTTCCAGGTCTTCTCGCTCAAGTCGATCCGCAAGATCACGGAAGAAGGAGTGGCGTTCCGTTCACACCGCAGCGGCGCGCCGGTGTTCCTCGGTCCGGTCGAGGCGACGACGATCCAGCACAAGCTCGGCGCCGACATCATCATGGTCTTCGACGAGTGCCCGCCCTCGACCGCGCCGCGCCAGGCGCAGGTCGATGCCGTCGACCGGACGCTGCGTTGGGCGAAGGTCTGCCGCGAGACCCACCTGAAACTCTGCGAGGAGCGCGGACTTTCCCAAGAAAAGCGTCCGCTGCAGTTCGGCATCGTGCAGGGCGGACTTGAGCGCGACCTGCGTGAGAAGTGCGCCGAGGAATTGCGCGCCATCGGCTTCGACGGGTACGCGGTCGGCGGACTCGCCGTCGGCGAGACAGAGACGGAGATGTACGGCGTGCTCGATGTCGTCTGTCCCAAGTTGCCCGAGGACCAGCCGCGCTATCTGATGGGAGTCGGCCGCGTGAGCCAGCACCGCGAGGCGATCGCGCGCGGCATCGACTTTTTCGACTGCGTACTGCCCATGCGCGAGGCGCGCCATGGCAACATTCACCTGAGCGACGGCTCGGTGCTCCGTATCCGCCGCACGGAATACCAGCGCGACTTCTCGCCCATCGATCCCGACTCCCCCGCCGAGACCAGCCGCCGCTACTCGCGCGCCTACCTCGCCCACCTCTTCCGCGCCGGCGAGCGCCTGGCCGAGACGATCGCCTGCACGCAGAACATGGCCGTCACTTTGGCAGCGATGCGGAAGATCCGCCTGGAGATGGAAAGGATATGAAAAACGCCCTTGCGGGCGTTTAGATGCGAGAGTGATGGGTGGCTTACTTGCCGGCGCCAACCTTCGTGATCTTGATCTCCGTGAAGTCCTGGCGGTGGCCCTTCGTGCGCTGGTAGCGCTTGCGGCGCTTAAACTTGAAGACGCGGATCTTGTCGTCGCGGCCGTGATCCACAACCTCGGCCTCGACCGTCGCGCCGGCCACCGTGGGGGCGCCGAACGTCACGTTCTCGCCATCGACGAGGAGGAGGACCTGGTCAA
>JAGOUB010000028.1 GCA_018061525.1 Candidatus Peribacteraceae bacterium | reverse complement strand
AATATGAGCATGGCACGCGCGATCCTGAAACCAACGTGACCAATGATGATGCGCTGATCACCGGAAAAATCGCTTGGGCTCACCTGAAAGAGTACCCCGATTACTACCAGCGGCTGCGCACCATGGAAGCAGAGGCTGAAGCGTTTTGGGCGGAGAAACGTGTCTAATCTGAGGTGGGTTGGCTCTGCGTGGCGATGCCCCCGTAGGCCATTGCATGTGTATGGAGCGGGTAGCGGGAATCGAACCCGCGTCACCAGTTTGGAAAACTGGGGTAATAGCCATTATACGATACCCGCGTCGAAAGAGAGCTGGCGCTAGGATACGCGACGTTCCGGCTCGTTTGAAGGGCTTAGAGCCGTTGCCCGTAGGCGCGCAGATTCAGGGCTTGGACGTGGCGCAGCACCCAGGCGTGGATGCCGCGAATCGACAGGTTCGGGGCCGGGAAGAGCGAGCAGTCGAGAACGGCCAAGCGCGGCTCTTCGGGCTTCGGGTTCCGGCGCAGCGAGACGTTATCCAGGTACGGCTTGGCGGCCAGTAGCTTGCTGCCGTTGAAGCCCATCACGTCGAGCCAGAGGCGGTGGTCGAGCAGCAGCTTGCGGTTCTGGTCGAGCAGCTGGGCCAGTTCGTCGTGCAGGTCGCCATCCTCCATGTGCATGGGCAGGAGGTCGTCGATGGGCAGAAACGGCTGCACCAACGTGTATGCGTCGCGTTCGGCCGTCGCCTCCACGCGCGGCGCCACCACCGTGGGGCCGAACGTCTCCGACGACAGGGCGACGTCGCGCTCCATCTCATCCACGCTCGGCGTGATGCCGGGACTGACGAGCTTCGAGAAGATGTCGCGCCAGGTCTTGGCGCGCGGGTATTTCACCACCTCGCTTTCGCCGTAGGCGCGCACCACGTGCTGGGCACCGGCGCCGACCAGGCGGCCGACGTCGTGGCGCTGCACGGCAGGGAAGCGCGCCAGGTACGTAAGCTCATGTTCTGCGGGATGGTCTTTGTCGAGCGGCATGGCCGCGCATAGTACGGGCGCGGGCCGCGCTGTCTAGCGTTCTGCCGCTTTTCTCGCGAGCTCCTCCAAACGGGCGGCATCCGGCTTCCGCCAGGGGTGGCAGGTGAGCGCGCGGACGAATGCGGCCGCGCCGCCAATCACCAGGCCGTCCTGGGCGATGCGTTGCTTGGCGAACTCGGAGCAGGTGGGGTGTTGGGGGCAGTAGCCGTGCGGAAAGAGGACCTTGAGCGGTCCGTGGTCCGGCGAGAGCGTGTGTTGGTACAGCCAGACGAGACCGAGACCGGCGAGCCTCGGCAAGGCCAGGAGATGGCGCAGAAACGTGGGCATGTGCTATACCCATCGTAGCGTTTCCCGCGCTCCCCATGGACATGATCTCCACCTCGCAGCTCATCGCCTTCACCTACGCCGCCGTGGCGCTCATGCTGGTGATCGCGCTCTACCACGTCATCATCATCCTGGTCGACGTGCGCAAGATCGTCCGCAAGGCGGCGAACTTGAGCGAACACCTGGAGGCCACGGTCCTGCAGCCGCTCTCGTGGGTGGAGCATGGCGTCAGCTTCGTGTCGTCGTTCCTGGCAGCTAAGGCGAAGCACGCCGAGGAGGCCGAAGAGGAGGAAGATGAGGAAAAGAAGGAGCACGACAAAAAGGAGGCGCACAAGCACCACGATAAGAAGGACTGATCAGAGCGACTGTTTGTCGATGAAGACGCGGATGAACAGCCGCTTGATGACCTCGATGGAGGCGTCAAAGAGCTGCGAGACCAAGCTGTTAAGGCGGCGGATCTTGGCGTAGAGCTCGGAGAGCTCGTGGGCGGCGCCGGGGCGGTCCGAAGCGGTGAGCTTCACGGCCTGGCGGCGGAGCGATTCGACCTCTTTCTCGATGTGCGCTTCGAGCCGCACCTGCATGACGGGCACGTCGGGTATGGCGGCCAGCGCCTCCTCGCGCGCGGTCACAGCCGGGTCGGCGGCACCACCGGCAGGACCCTGTCCGCCGCTCCAGTCGCCGGAGGCGTCGCCCTGCTTCTCGGAGGGCTTGCTGCCGGCTTCCATGATGGCGCCGAGCAGGAGCTCCAGTTGCCTGGGCTGCGTGACGATCAGGGCCTGGTTCGCAGGACCTTTCTCGAGAGTCGGGGCCGATTCGGAGACGGCATTAATCAACAACCCCATTATCCGCCTTTTGAGGCAAATTAGCAAGTCCCAGGGCCACTTTCAGGTGGTATGGTGCGAGGGCTTTCCCGCCCGCTTATGACCCCGGAACCGACCGTTTTCCATAAAATCCTGGCCAAAGAGATTCCGGCCGACGTGGTCTATGAGGACCAGGAGGTCCTGGCCTTCCGCGACATCCATCCCAAGGCTGCCACGCACATCCTCTTCATCCCCAAGCATTTCGTCGCTTCCATCGCCGATGTCACGGCCGAAACGGCGCACATCCCGGGCCTGCTCATCCTGACGGCGCAGGAGTTCGCCAAGCAGAAGGGGATCGACGGCTACAAGCTGGCGATCAACGTGGGCAAGAGCGGTGGCCAAGAGGTGCCGTACCTGCACCTGCACTTTTTGAGCGACCAGAAGGCCTAAAGAAAAGACCCCTCTGCGTGAGAGGGGTCGGTGGATTCCGCCGCATATCGGCTTACCAGAGGTGGTCGTGTTGAAGCCGTCGCGGCGGTGGTGTCAGGATGTAGAGGGTCGCGATGATCACGATTAGGATGCCGATGACGAGAAATGAGTGGAGGCGCTCGCTGTGCATGTTCGCGATCTTCGCGTCGGCTTCGGCTTGCTTGCGCAAGGCGGGATACTCCGCGTCGTTCGCGCCACTGAGAAGCCGGAGATGGTCGGCCCTCAGGAAGATCTTCGCCTCACGCCTGTGTTGGGAAGTGGTGCATTCCGATCCTTGCAGGTCGGCCTCGATCTTTCGGATAACCGCCTCCAGTTTGAGCTTCTCCGTCTGGACCTCGGCCAAGCGGTCGCGCAGGCCGCGAATCTGCTCAGCCTTTTTGATCCCGGCTTGCCAGAGCGCTCGCACTTCCTCGACCGTCGTCGCATAGTCCGTCTGGGGATTGTCGCTCTTCGGGAATGTCCAGAGCCACAGGTAACCGGCCAGGAGCAGGAGCCCCAGGGGCACCAGGATGACGAGCACCCGCTTCAGTCGTGACAGCATTGTCACCTCCGTCGATGATGAGAAAGGGTGAAATCCGGCCCCTTTGTAGAGCCGGAGACACCGCCTGTCCATCTTTTTAGGGCTAGAAAAAGCCCGACCGAAGTCGGGCGAAAGGTGGCCGTCAGGCGGCCAGGGCGGACAATAACTTGTTGGCGTCGGCGCTGCGGCTGACGACCAGACGGGTGATGATCCTGTCGGAAAGGTTTCGCACGAGCACGTAGCTCGCTTCGGTCACCCAGAAATCCAAGTGCGCCATCTGGAGCTCCGAGTCGTCGTCGGGATCAAGGGGGCGGAAGACGTCCAGGTCCCAGAGCAGTTCGCCGTCGGTGACGACGATTTGCAGCGGTCGTTCGGTCCGGTGATCGACGGCGATCGACCAATGGAGGTCGAAACGCTCGCGTTTGTAGATGGAACGGTTCGGCCACTGGCAGTGCTGCCGGGCGATAGCGACGGCATCCATGTCTGTCTCTCCTGCAGTGAAAGGAACGGATGGCTGGGGCCGTTATAGGCGGCGCTTACCCGTCATGTCAATCAGACCTGTCAGATCCCCGTGCGGAGGGCTTCTCCCGTCAGCTCATCGAAGCTGTGGATGTGGCGGTGGGCCGTGGCGATTGCCTGCCAATCCTGGCCGGGCGGGTGGAAGCCCACCACGCGCATGCCTGCGGCCGCGGCCGCTGCGCCGCCGGCGTCCGTGTCCTCGATGGCCAGGCAATCGGCGGGCGCGAGGCCCAGCTTGTCGGCGGCCTTGAGGTACACGTCGGGAGCGGGCTTGCTGCGCGCCACCTCGTCGCTGGTCGTGATGTCGCCGAAGCGTCCGCGCAGCGCGATGCGTCCGAGCAGCAGCTCGATCCATTGGCGCTCGCTGGCCGAGGCGATGGAGGGCAGGGGAACGAGCGGCGCCAGGCGGTCGAGCAGCGCCTCGATGCCGGCGGTGGGTCCGGCGTGCACCTCATAGATCTCCTTCGAGAGCAGGCGGACGTGCGTGACGAACCCGTCGTAGGGCATCGCAAAGCCGAAATCCTGCGTCAGGATGTCGTAACAGTTTTGGTTATTGTGGCCCTTGAGCCGCTTCTGCTTTTCGTCGTCCCAGGTCGGCAGCACCTTCTGCACGTGCGCCGCGCCAAGCCGGTCCCAGTGCAGCTGGCTGTCCACCACCACGCCGTCGAAGTCGAAGATGACCGCCTGCATCGGTCTCGCGATGGTAGCGGACGACGAGTGAAAAACGCGATCTTTTCGGAAAGGCCCCGCTCCTTCTTCCGTCTTCGGTGGCAGTCTACTTCCTTCCCACTTTCCTTATGAACCGCATGCCGCCCAACACGCCTTCCGGCGATCGTGAGGACGACGACCGCGACGTGGGTGCCGCGCCCAACCGCCACGGCCAGCCCGGCGTCCCGCCAGAGCCGCGCGATCCTGCCGGCCCGGCCGGTGACGACACCGAGAAGACCCCCGCCTGATCGTCGATCTCTACCGAAAAAGCGGGCCGATCCTGGGAGGGCGGCCCGCTTTTGCTGAGCTGGTCAGGCGATGATCAGGCCTCGTATCCGGCGGCCTCGGCCTCCTCGGCGGTGGCGAAGGCGACGCGGTTCTCGTCCTTGATCTTGTCGGCGGCGGCCGACGCGGCCGGGTAGTACTTCTTGCCGGTCTTGCTGGCCACGAAGCCGTCGGCGGACGACTCCTCCTCCTTCTTTTCGGAGGCACCCTCGGCCTTGGCCTTCTCCTCGGCCTCGCGCTCCTTCTGGAGCAGGGCGAGCGTCTCCTTGTCGATGGGCTTGAGGGCCTTGATCGAGAGGCCGATGCGGCGCTCGTCGACATCGATGTTGATGACCTGGGCCTCTACCTTCTGGCCGATCGTGAGGGCCTCGGACGGATCGTTCACCTTCTGGTGCGCAATCTCGGAGAGGTGCACGAGGCCGTTGATGTCCTTCTCCAGGCGGAGGAAGGCGCCGTAGTCGGCGAAGCGCACGACCGTACCGGAGACCTTCTTGCCCACGGGGTAGCGCTCGGCCACCTCCTCCCACGGGTCCTTGGTCAGCTGCTTCATGGAGAGCGAGAGCTTGTCGCCGTCGACACCGATGACCTTCACGGTCACGCGGTCGCCCACCTCGGCGTGCTCGGAGGGGTTCTTGACGTGTCCCCAGGCGATCTCGGAGATGTGGACGAGACCCTCGAGTCCCTCGAAGGTGACGAACAGACCGAACTTCACGATGCCGCTGACGGCACCCTCCTTCACGTCGCCGATCTTGAGGTGCTCGAGGGCCTTGGCGCGCTCCTCGGCCATGGCGTCGCGCTCGGAGACGACGATCTTGCCGGCCTCCTCGTCCATCGTGACGATCTTGACGGTGAAGGTGTGGCCGATGAACTTCTTGAGGCGGTTGATGATCTCGCCGGCGTCCGAGTTGCCCACGCGCGGGTAGTTGATGGGCGAGAGCTGCGAGACGGGGAGGAAGGCGCGGATGCCGTCGATGTTGGCGATGAGTCCGCCCTTGTTGGCCTCCTGGGCCGTGAACTTCATGGTCTGCTCGGCGGCCACCATGTCGTGGAAGCGGTCCCAGGCCTTCTTCTGGCTGGCCATGCGGAGCGACATGATGACGAGGCCCTCGTCGCTCTCCTCTTCGAGGACGAGCGCGGCGACCTGGTCGCCTTCCTTGAGGTCCTTGAACGTGTTGAACGAGTCGCGGAGCTCGCGGCCCGAGATGATGCCCGTGGCCACGCCGCGGAGATCGATGAGGATCTTGTTCTTGCCGCGGAAGACGACGGTGCCTTCGACGAGCTCGCCCGGCTCCGCGCGGAACACGGCGGGGGAGGACTTCATGAGCTCGGCCATCGGGCCGGTCGGCGCAGCGTAGATCTTTTTTGCCATAAGAAAGGAGGGGTGCAAGAGGGGAAGTAAGGGGTCCGGCGCCCTTGCACGAGCGGCGTCCGGAAGATGGCCGTATTCTACGGACGGAGCGCCTATTGTCAAATTCTCTTATGATTCCGGGCGCGTCTTCCTTGTGCCGAGTCACTTTAAAAAGTATAGTGACCCCATGACGCTCATCCCAGCCTTCGAGTGGCGCTACGCCACCAAGTCCTTCGACCCGACCAAGAAGCTTTCCGACGCCGACCTGCAGGAGCTGCTCCAGGCACTCACCCTCGCGCCGTCGTCTTTCGGCCTGCAGCCGTGGCACTTCATCGTCGTCACCGACCCCGAGCTGCGCAAAAAGCTCCAGACGCATTCCTGGCACCAGAGCCAGATCAGCGAGGCTTCGCACCTGGTGGTGCTCTGTGCCCTCAAGAATGTGACTCCCGAGTACATCGATGGCTACATTCAGCACATGTCCGAGGTCCGCGGCGCGCCCATCGAGGCGCTCGCCGGACTGCGCGACATGCTGCTCAATGCCGTTGCCGGCAAGGGCCCGGCGGCTGCCTCCGAGTGGGCCGCGCGCCAGGTCTACATCGCACTGGGTTTCCTGCTCGCGGCCGCGGCCGAGAAGGGGATCGACAGCACGCCGATGGAGGGCTTCGACCCTAAGGCCTACGAGCAGGAGCTCGGCCTGACGGACTCACCTTGGATGCCAGTGCTGCTTTGCCCGCTTGGCTACCGCGCTGCCGACGACAAGCACGCCGCCTACAAGAAGGTGCGCTTCCCGGCCGAGACGCTTATCGAACAGCGCTGACCATTCCCTTATCGCTTCAAAAAAAGACCCTCGCTGGACGAGGGTCTTTTGGTATCAGAGCTTCGTGCCGTCCTCGTGCAGCGGGCCCAGGTCCTGCGGGATCTTCTGCTCCTGCGAGGTCTTTGGGTTGTAGATCTGGTAGAAGAGCTCGAGCAGGTCGCGCGTGTTGAGACGGCGCGTGTGCAGGCCGATGTTATTCAGGCCGGCGGCCACCAGGTCCACGCGCTCGGTCAGCTGCTTGCTGTAGTTCTGGAACTCACGGGCGCGCTGGGCGGCCTTGGCGGCGGTGTCGTCGGGGCTGAGCCACTCGAAGAACTGCTCCAGCAGCGTCTTGTGGCGCACGGCGCGGTCGAGCGGCACCACCACGTAGAAGCGCTTCTGCATGATGTCGGCCACGTCGAGCATGCGCTGGATGAAGCGCACGTAGGCGTCGGTCTGTTCGGCCAGGCGCTCGTTCTTCTGCTGGGCACCCAGCGCGCTAAGGGTGTTGAGGTACTCGTCCACGTTCGTCTTGGTGGAACGCATGACGATCTGCAGCGGGAAGGTGAGCGTGTTCACGAAGGCACCGTAACCGGCGATGATGGCCTGCTGCTCCACCTCGCTCTTCAGGTTAAAGTTGAGAGCCTCGATGGCGATGATCGCGCGCAGGCCGCCGTTCTTGAGCGCCAGCGTGTCGCCGCGGATCTCCGCGATGGGGAGGAACCGCTGCGTGGATGCGCCGGGCTTGCGCTTGCGCTGCTTCACGCTGGAAGGAGGGGTGACGGGGTCGGTCATGCGGAGAGGTCGCGGATGAGGGGAGCGGGGGCGGGGGGATTCGAGAGGATGGAGGAGCGGGCGCGCACCGGCTCGGCGGGCGCTTCTGGTTCGGGAGCGGCGACGGTGATCGGGCGGGGGGCGCTGCGGTCGAGAACGACGCTGAGGTCGGCGAAGCTGGCGTTGGTGGCCGAAGCTGTGGGCGGCGCGGCCTTCTTCTCGGGCTCGGGCGTGATGGCCGTCTTGATGTTCACCGAGATGCCGACGCGCGGCTCAAAGACGCGGGTGGCCGGCTTATTCATGCTCTCGAAGGCGAGCAGCAGCAGGCGGAGGATGCTCAGGTCGTTCACGGTCACGAAGGCGAACACGACCGACAGTGCCGCCGGGATCCAGAGGATGATGGTGAGGATCAGGTTCGGTGTGCCGTAGATCTTCTGGGCTGTGATGTAGAGGATGTAACTGAAGCCGCCGCCCAGCGCGACGGTCAAGATCTGGCGCAGCGTCAGGGGACCGACGATGCGGTCCTCAATGTAGACGTTCTGCGGGATTTTGACGGCGTCGATGGGCATTGGTCTGAGTGTGCGGGGATCTAGTCATTATAGCACGTAAATAGGCTTTCCTAAAGGACGGACCTCAATCGCGATTCTCTCTGTTCATTGACAAATAAACCCATGGTTTTATAGTAAGCAATGGTTTCGCAGAAAAGACAAATGCTGCACTTTGAGAGCACTGGAGACACGGTCTATGACGATTCGTATGACGGTGATCGGCTGCCAGCACGCGCGGCGCGCTTGGCTGGCCGACTGCCTGCCGGTCATCGAGAGCCTGCCTCTGCCGCCGCGCATCATGATGAGCTTCGACTACCGGATTCCGGAGATCGAGCCCGAGGTGGATCTGCTGCTGCTCCTGCATTGCGCCAGCGCCCTTCTCACTGAGGCGGACCTGGCCGCACTCGATTGCTGGTCCCTGCGGCCATGTCGACACTTCCTGCTGCTGCAGCACTTCTGTTCGGGCCTCGGCAATGCCCCTGCCTTCAGATACAGCACCTCACTGGCGCGCGACCTGATCTTCCGTGAGATCGCCGTCGTGAGCTACGAGCGCCATCAGGGCGTGCCGCTGCCCATCTCCTCCTCGCCCTTCCCGTCCTACTGACGGCCGGGCAACGCCAATCAGCCCCTCGTGTTTCGCACGAGGGGCTTCTTTTTACGTGGTGATCAGGCCGTCACTTCCTCCACTTCGGCCGTCTCGGCGGCCACGGCCTTATCGGCCGACTCGCCGCGGTTGAAGGTCAGGCGGTCGCCTTCGGCCACGTCGATCACGACGGTGTCGCCGGGCGCGAACATGCCCTTCAAGATCTGCTCGGCCAGTTCATCTTCCAGGCGCTCCTGGATGACGCGGCGGACCGGGCGGGCACCGTACTCGGGGTCGAAGCCGTGCAGTCCCAGATGGGCGACGGCCTTGGGCGAGACCTTGAGCTGGTAGCCCTGGCCCTTGAGGCGGGCGCGGAAGGCGTCGAGGTGGATCTTCACGATCTTCTGGATGTGCGCCTGCGTGAGGGCGTTGAAGACGATGATGTGGTCGATGCGGTTGAGGAACTCGGGGCGCATGTGCTCCTTCAGCTCCGAGAGCACCTCCTGGCGGCGGGCCTCGTACTCCTTCTCCTCGGTCTTGGCGGCCTCGTCGTCGACCTTGAAGCCGATCTTGGCGGCCTGCTGCGTCAGCTTCTTGGCGCCGACGTTGCTGGTCATGACGATGACGGTATTGCGGAAGTCGACCTGCTTGCCCGAGCCGTCGGTGAGCACGCCGTCCTCCAGGATCTGCAGGAGCAGGTTGAAGAACTCGGGGTGCGCCTTCTCGATCTCATCGAAGAGGACGACGGAGTAGGGCTTGCGGCGGACGGCCTCGGTGAGC
>JAGOUB010000130.1 GCA_018061525.1 Candidatus Peribacteraceae bacterium | reverse complement strand
GCGTGGCCGCGAGTGGCGGCGATGGCGGCGTCCAGATCGGCGACGGTGTGGCGGGGGTCGGTCTCGCTCCACTCACGCGAGCCGATATCGACGTCGCCGTGCATGGTGGCGATCCAATCGCGCAGCTCGGTGGGCGGCAGATTGCCCCGCTCCCACTGGTCGATGGTCGAGGCGATGCGGCGCATGCCGGTGATGTTCACACCCTCAAAGGCGAGGTCCGACTTGAGTTGCTCGAGCCTGCCCACCAGGCCGCTCAGTTGCCCGTCGGCGGCCTCGAGCTTGCGGGCGCGCTCCAGGCGCTCGTCGATCTTCTGTTGCATGTCCGCAATGGCCGTGGCTTGTCCGTCGAGGCGTTCGATGAGGCGGGCGCCGGACTGCGGGGCCTCGCGCGCAGTCAGAGCGTTCTGGTACTGGGCGGAGGCGAAGTCGCGCACGGCCTCGAGGCGCGCGCGCGAGGCCTCATCGGTCGGCTCGGGTAGCGGGCGTTCGGGATTCGGCGGCGGGGTCTGGGGCGTGCCCGGCGTGGTCGGATTGTTCTGCCACGCCAAACGTGCTTCCCGGAAGGGAGAGCGGTTCCAAACGCCAGCGGGGGGGAGAACCCGGAAGCGCATTGGGTTACAGTTTACAAATACGGGAAAGTGTTTCCAAAATATTTTCGGTCTTTTGCGTATCCTCCGGAATGTAAGCCGAGAACACCTGTTTCACGCGATCAGGGTGGATCGGGCCGGTCTGGATGATGATCGGCTGTCGGCCGTCGGCGCGCTCCAAATGCAGTTCGGTGTAGGTCGGCGTGCGCAGGAACCAGAACGAGCGGAACTCGTTCCACGTGCGGTAGGCGCCATCGAAAACGATGCCGTGCTCATAGGCCACCAGGCGGCGGGGGGCGGGGGCATGGTCGTGGCTCAGCACGTAGAGGCCGCCGCAGAGCAGCGTCACCAGCGCCACCGACCAGGCACCCGTGATGATGGAGATGGCGGTGACACCGAGTACCACGACCGCGGCCGTGATGTACCAGCGCTTCGAGCGGCGATGCAGCGGCTGGATGCGTCCCTCCCATTCCAGGACGGAGGCGCCGAAGTCGTGCGGAGTGATGGGGGTGTTGGTATCCATAGAAATCCTCTAATTGTAGCAGAAAACGGGGCTTTCTGCCTCTCTCTATCCTTGTGCGATTTGGTGAATCGTTGTTTTGTTATACAAGCGAAAAATCGCCATTATGTCTCGTATAACGGTCTAAAAGGGGAATGGTGGGCAATACTGGACTTGAACCAGTGACCTCCACAATGTCAATGTGGCGCTCTAGCCAGCTGAGCTAATTGCCCTGAGGTGTGAATGATAGAGAAAGATCGTAGGCGAGCGCCATGGTGGCGCTTTTTGATTGGCTCGTCCCTGGACGGGACTCGACCCAGCTGAGCTTATTGCCCGGGTCGATGCTGAGGATGCGAACGTTCTCGTTGGGGATAGAACCGGCTGCTCGCCGTCCCTAAGCCTTTGGAGCGGGGAGAGGGTATCAACTTGCCGGTCGCCCCACAAGCGCCAGGCAGGCTCGATGCATGCGCTTTCTCTTCGATTTCCTCCTGCCGCCCGTGTCGCTCAGCGGCCGGGGAGGCGACTGGCTCACCACCGAGGAGCTCCGGCTGCTCTTTGCCGAGAAGAGGTTACGTCGCCACGAACGCGACGACCTAGACGGCGGTCCGCTCGACGGCATCGATCGACTGTTGGCCGTGACGAGCTACGGCGAGGCACCGCTCATTCGCAAGGCGCTCCATCGACTGAAGTACCGCGGCCTCACGGTCTATGCCGAGCCGCTCGGTGGATTGATGACGGCGCTCTCACCGCACCTGCAAGTGCCGGCCGTGGACGCGCTCTGCCCGGTACCGCTCCACTGGAGCCGACGGTTCTGGCGCGGCTTCAACCAGGCGGAGTTGCTGGCGCGGCCGCTCGCGCACGAGATGCGCGTGCCGGTGCTGCCTCTGCTTCAGCGGACGCGCGGCGGAAAGCAAGTCGGGCGCTCGGCGGAAGAGAGGAGGGAAGCGTGGCGGGATGCGTTCGTCGTGACGGGTCCGGCGCCCGCGCACGTTGTGCTCGTGGATGATGTCGTCACCACCGGTGCGACAGTCTTGGCTTGTGCCAGAGCTTTACGCGCGGCCGGCGCCGAGCGCGTGAGCGTCGCGTGTCTGGCATACGCGGCATGATGTCTAGTATCGCGTTTGAGTTCTCCGACGCACGCAAGGACAACTCTTGTGGAAAACTTTTCTGTTTTCCACACGCGGGTTACGATCCGACGCCATGCTCCTCCTGGTCTCCGCTTTCGCTTTCGTCATTCTCCTCACGGGGCTCGTGATTGTTCACGAGTGGGGCCACTACATCACGGCCAAACTCTCGGGTGTCGAGGTCGAAGAATTCGGCTTCGGTCTGCCGCCACGTGCCAAGACGCTCTTCAAGCGGAAGGGGACGATCTTCTCCTTGAACTGGATCCCGTTCGGCGGCTTTGTCCGTTTGAAAGGAGAGAACGAGACACACCGCCATGCGCCTGGCAGCTTTGGCGCCGCCCCTCTCTGGAAGCGCTGCGCCGTCCTGCTCGCCGGCGTCTTCATGAACTTCGCGTTGGCGGTGGTGCTCTTTACCG
>JAGOUB010000129.1 GCA_018061525.1 Candidatus Peribacteraceae bacterium | reverse complement strand
CCTGTTGGTGCTCGGCGTAGGTGATAAGGACCACGACGGCGTCGACCTGACCGACACCATCATGGTGGTGAGCCTGGATCCCAAAGACACGAAGACGGTGGTGATGCTTTCGATCCCGCGCGATCTCTGGCTGACGAACATCGACCACGCCGCCGACGGCCGCATCAACCAGCTCTACCGCGACGTGAAATCCTGGAACAAGCGTCAAAACCCCGATTTGGATGAGAACGGCCTGGCCAAGCTGGCGATGGTGGGTACCGCCGACGAGATCGGCCGGCGCCTGGGGCTGGAGATCCACGGTGTGATCAAGGCCGACTTTACGGGCTTCGTGCAGGCCGTCGACGCCATCGGCGGCGTGGACGTGGACGTGCCCGAGGACATCATCGACATGGAGTACCCGGACAGCGTCTATCCTGACCGGTTCGATCCCTTCCGCATCTCTAAGGGCCTGCAGCACTTGGATGGCGAGACGGCCCTGAAGTACGCCCGCAGCCGCCACACCACGAGCGACTTCGGCCGCAGCGCCCGCCAGCAGCAGCTCCTCTCGGCCATGGCCGCCAAGGTGCGCGAGCAGGGCGTGCTCAAGAATCCCGGCACGATCCTGACGCTCTTAAAGATCGCCGGCGAGCATGTGGCCATGACCATGGGCTCCACCGAACTGATCGGCCTGGCCGACGTGGCCATGCGCCTCGACCTGAAGCACCCGCTGACCATCCAGCTCACGACCAACAGCCAGGCGGCAGGCGGCTTCCTGTATCCCCCGCCCCGCGACCAATTCGGCGGCGCCTCGGTGCTCTTGCCCGAAGGCGGCCGCGACGGCTGGCAGCAGATCAAGGACCTCGTGACGCTGGCCATGCACCAACGCCTGCTCGCCCGACCGCACCAGGTAGCCGTAGAGAACGCCGGCGCCCGCTCGGGCCTGGCACGCAATCTCGGCTTCGAGCTGATCCGCTTTGGCTTCAACGTGAGCGATATCCGCAACCGCCCCAAGGCCGAGGACGGCTCCGACAACGACGCCGCCTACTCGGTGGTGCAGACGCCCGAGAACGATCCTGTCGGCTCCTTCTTGGCCGGCCTGCTCTCGGTCCCGACTGAGCCGCTGCCCACAGGCGCGCTGGCCGGCACCGCCACCGGCACCGTCTTGGACGGCTCGGGCGCCGTGCTGGAGCCCATCGAACCCCTGCCGCTGACACAGATCATCCTGGCCGAGGATTACGCCTATAAGGGCATTTCAGACCTCCTCCACCCCGCCCAGTGACCCCCCGCGAAATCGTCGCCGAGGCCTGGGCCATCGCCAAGCGCGAGAAGCGCCTGTGGCAGTGGGGCTTCGTGGCGTCGTTCTTCGCCATCTTGCTCAGCGTGAAGTTCCTGAGCTTCCAGACCTACATCTTCTACGAGTACTTCTTCGGCCATAACGAGGCCGGCATGTTCGACATGGAGCTGTGGCTCATCAACAACACGCCGCAGTGGTTCTGGGTGAGCACGTTCATCACGTTCATCGTCCTGCTCATCGTCGAGTTCTTCATGCCTCACTTCACCGAGGGCGCCATCATCGGCCTGACGGTGAAGGCCCACCGCGGCGAGCCCCTGGAGGGCGGCCTGGTGCTGGGCCTCTACAACTTCTTCGCGATGTTCGCGATCCACGAGTTCTTCTTCCTGGCCAGCTGGAACCTCGTCATTTCAGGCATATCGCTGACGCTGCGCTACCTGCCGCCAGCGATGCACGGGGTCATCATCCCGGCGATCCTGTTCCTGTTCATTTTCAGCAACTTCTTCAGCTTCCTGACGAGCTTCGCGCCCGAAGGCTGCGTCATCAAGAAGATGGGCCCCGTGGAGAGCGCCATGCGCAGCTACAAGCTGATCGTAAGTCATCTCGGCCACGTCGTTTTCCTCATGATCTTGCTGCTGGTCATCAGCGTGCGCATCGTCATCAATACGTTCGTGGTGTTCCTTATTCCCGCCGCGGTGGTGGGCATCGCCCTGCTGCTGACGTACGTCTTCTCGCCGTTCGTGAGCTACATGATCGGCGGTGCGCTGGGTGTGTGTCTCATCGGCCTGGCCAGCTATTCGCTCGCCTATCTGCACGTCTTCCGCCGCGCGGTCTGGACGCTGACCTTCTTGGAGTTGGACGGCCGCAAGGACTTGGACCACCTGTGAACACCGGTTCCATAAGTGATTGGAACCGATCGATTTGACAGTGGACGTTCGTGCACCTATGCTGGTGGACGACCGTTCCCCTTCGCCCATGACGCTCACTCCCCACCAGCGCACGGCGCTCAATTACATCCGCGAGTTCCAGCGGAAGCGCGGCTACTCTCCGTCGCTCGCCGACCTGGCCGTGGCCTTCGGCGTGCGCAGCAAGAACGCCATCGCCAAGGTGGTGAACGTGCTGGTGGCGCAGGGCTTCATTGAGAAGGATCCTAAGGGCCGCATCAAGATCATGGAGATGCCTCAGGAAGCCGCCAGCAACGACGCCCCGGCCGCCTTCACGCTGCCGCTGTACGGCCCCATCGCCGCCGGTTTCGCCGCCCCCGTGGAGGAACAGGCCGAGGAGCTCGTCTCAATCCAGGACTACGTGGTGGGCAACCGCAGCGCCAAGACCTTCCTGCTGCGCGTGAAAGGCGAGAGCATGAT
>JAGOUB010000027.1 GCA_018061525.1 Candidatus Peribacteraceae bacterium | reverse complement strand
CTCCTTCAGGTACGTCTCGGTGGCGATGCGCAGGTACACGTCCATGTTGTAGGCCTCGTGCTTGGTCACAAACGGCGTGGCCAACGCGCCTGAGGCGGCGGTGGTGAGCACGGGCGTTTCCATCTCCTCAAAGCCCTGCTTCCAGTAGAACTCGCGCAGCTTGCGCACAAACAGCGAGCGCAGACGGAAGCGTTCAAATGTCTCGCGGTTGCTCGTGAGGTCCAGGTAGCGCTGGCGCCAGGCGACCTCTTGGTTCTGCACGCCGTGCCACTTCTCGGGCGGCTGACTGAGCGCCTTGCTCAGCATTACCCAGGCCTTCGCCTGCAGGGTCGGCTCGCCGGTCTTGGTGGTGATGCGCGTGCCGCCGACGCCGATGAAGTCGCCCAGGTCCATCAGCGAGAGCATCGTGTCGTAGTTCTCACCGAAGTCCTCCTGGCGGATGAGCACCTGGAAGCGTCCGGTGTGGTCCTGCAGCGTGAGGAACGTCATTTTGCCCATGTCGCGCAGCAGCACGATGCGGCCGCAGATCTTCGCCTCTGTGCCTTCTGGCAGGTCTTTGCCCTCGGCCAGCACGTGTGTGCGGGTGAAATTGGCGGCGTACGGCATGATGCCGAGCTCGCGCAGGCGCTTCAGTTTCTGGAGGCGGATGTCGTCCATGGCGCCAGGATACGGGCTTGAGGCTGCGGTTCAAAGCCTGCCGGCTGGCTTGGTGCTCGCCATCCTTGCGCAAAATCCTGAATCTGGTGAAGATTGCCCTATGACGCCGCCTTCCTCCGTACTCCGCTACGACTCGCCCGCCTACCTGGCTCATGCCGAGGTCATCGACGGTCTTGAGGACCGCGCCGAGCGTCTTAACCTACTGCGCGGCACGTTCCGTCACGAGATTTTCGGCGACGACGGTGTGATGTGCCAGCGTGAGCGCGGCGATGCCCGCGGCTCGGTGGGCAAATCATTCTTCAGCTTGGCCTTGTCGGCTGAGCGAGCGGGCTCCCGCCTGGAGATGCGCGAGCTGCTAAGCGACGTGCTTGCCGCCCGCTACAGCCTGGGCGAGCGCCCCACCGATGACGCGTCATGGTCTGCTGTCGACCAGCCCGCCTATCCCGCCTACCAGGAGCTCGTCCGCCAGTTCGAAACCCACTGCCAGAGGCACGGTATCCCCTCGCTCTTTCCCAATCTCTTCGACGCCGCCTCGCTCTTCACGCGCCTGAAGGACCGTGCCTACGACCTCGATCGCCCGGGCGTGCGCGAGATGTACGCCCAGCTCATCGAGATGCTCGTCTTCCAAGAGAAGCACCTGCACGCCGTTACCACCAGCTTGCAGCGCCGCGGCGGCGATGCCGAAGTCGTCAGCGGCATCGACACTGCCGCCTCCGTGCGCGAGCTACCGGTGGCTGAGCTCTTCCGCCGCAATCCGCTCCAAGTCGAGACCTACGCGCAGGCCCTCTTTGCCGGCGGACGTCGCGCCGAGGTAAAGGCGCTCGTCGCCGAGCTGGGCGACGATCTGGTGATCACCGTCCCCGTTTTGGTCCAGATCTACCTGCGTTCGCTCATTGACGACGCCGATAATGCCGCCGCCCTGGCTTTCATCCAGGCCAACGGCAGCCGCCTCCCCGCGGCCGACCACGTGAGCAAGGCCGTGGGCATCGCCTGCGAGCAGCTCGGTTGGTGGCTCTACGGCGAAGGGCGCTACGAGGAGGCTAAGGCCTTCCTCGAGACGCACGCTGCCCGCGATATCGCCGAGCGCGGCGGCCGCGACAACATGCGCACGCTCTACACCACCGTCTGCGAGGCCATCGACTGATCGCGCATAAAAAAACCGCAACCTTTCGGTTGCGGCGCGGGTTCTTTCGGGCGGATGAACGGGGCGGTGGCTCAGGCCACCATCAGCTCAATGATCTTGGTGCCTTCGAATTCCTGGTACGGCACGAAGACGTTGGTGCCCGGGATCTGGGCGGATTCGCCCTCGACGATGTACAGCGCGACGGGCTCGAACTGCTGGTCATCATCCCACTTGGCCCAGACTTTGACGTGCTTTTCCTCGTACGCCACGTCGCAGGCCGTCGTGTCCAACTCGTGGTGGCCGGAGTGGATTGTGCCGCGGCCCTTGTCGTGCTCGAGCTTGAGAATGAGCGTCTTCAAGACGTCGCCCTTGCGCCTGCGTGCCGGGATTTTCCCGGGTGTCACAGGCCCTCGCTTCCCTGCGGGCAGGAGAGGGAGGGCGTGTGAATTGGTGAAAGAACATGCACATCATAAAATACTACAGTGTTATGTCAAATATTGTTGGCAAGGCGAGAAAGACTCAAAGACGGCAAAAAATGCCGGTGACGTAGAGTCACCGGCGGAGAGGTTGTTCGGAATGGCGTGACGAGTCACGCCGCGACGGGAATGGCCGCTTCAATGGCTGCCTCCACCCGGGGCTTGGGGTGGAACAGGATGCACCGCATGTCGGTGCTCTGCAGGACTGATTCGATGACGTAGACGGTCTCGTCGATCTGCAGGACGATGGGCCCCTTGGCCCGGTCCCAGTTGATGAAATGCCAGTACAGGCCCGACGGGAAGCCGTCCCCGTTCCAGACCTCGGTCTGGCCGATGCGCAGCGAGAGGTGGATGAGGCCGTCGCCGGGCGCGAGCCCAACGAAGAGCATCGACTGCTGGCTGTAGAGGCCCTCGGAGATCCAGGTGGACTTGTGGGCCACGGCGATAACCGGGGCGTCGCCGGGCTGGAGGCGGATCATCTCGCTTTCGAGGTGTAGGACGTGCTGGTGGCCGAAGTCGGGCGTGGCGATGTAGCCGAGCGGGCCAGCGAACGGGTACGCGTTGAACATGGTCGAGTCTCCGGGAGAGGGCGCTGGGGAGGGCGCCGTCTGTTTTTGCTAAAGGATGGACCCCAGCCGCGCGGTAACGCGTATCGCGTCGCTGGGGTCCACGAAGCGGCCGATGGTGCGAGTGAACAACCTGTCCGGTCTACGACTGTCCACAAGGAGCGTCAACGTCGCGCTCTGGCCGTTCCGGCGCTTGCCTTTGGGGACGGCCTGCGGCTGCGGTTCATGCGGGGTGGGGGATGATGGCCGTGGGTTCCGTCTGTGCTCTCTGGTCGGTAATTGATTAAAAAATATTATGTTGTATAAAGAATGAACATGCCTCGGAGGCATGGAATCGTTCATTCACAGACCAGTGTTTCGGGGAGCCATCTTCCCCCATCTCGAAAGAGGTGCAGTCGTGCCGCATGCCCGTGTCCTATTCGCCCTGCCGGTCGTCCCAGACGTCTTCATCCAGGAGACCGGCCAATCCCACGCCTTCGTCCCCATGGCCGTCGCCATCGATGGCATGGTCGAGATCGGAGGGATGCTCGATGTCCATCTTCATCCGGCCAACGATGCTCCCGTTCTCTCCGCCTCGCTGCAGCACGGCGATGCCCCGTTCATCGGGCTCTACCGTTGCCTGCGGCTGCTGGCGTGCCATCGGCGCATCGACGCGCAGGCTATCTGCCTCGTCCTCGAGTCGATCGCCCATAACCGGCCGCTGGCCGGCTATGAGGATCGCTGGGACGAGATCCGCTCGTCGTGCCCCACGATCGCCGAGCTGTGTCACGCGCTCGATGTCGCCCTTGAGTCCGGGCTCAGCATCTTCTGCGCCCTGCGGGAGATCTACCACGAGATCGAGGCCGGGCGCCTGGCCCACGATCCCGCGCTCGAAGAGTTCGGCGTCATGAGTCCTGCCGATCTCGTGACGATGGAGGCGCACCACCGCGGCCTGGTGCTCTGTCTCGAAGGACCTTTCGTCCAGTTCCTGCGCGTGGAACAGGGGCGCGCCGATGGCACGCGCCAGGCACGCTGGATGCTCGCCTTGGCGGTCGCGTTCGAGCGGATGTTCCGATGCCAGCTCGTCCACGCCCTGGGGCTCGTGCTGCTCCTCTGGAAGCGGATCCCCGCGTTCCGTCGCTCGGACCCCGTGGACGCCGCCGAAGGAGGCCTACTCATGGCATCGCTGCCGTTCGATGCATTTGACGTCATCGCCGATGCCCTCTGGGCGGACGGACAGGCGCGGGCCATGATCCCGCCGGCGCAATCGGAGGGTACGCTGCCTCTGCCGATCGCCTGGCATACCTTTAAAAAGCCGTTTGCCGGCAAGTGATGCGTCACTGAGCCAATCGAGCGGGACTCCGGTCCCGCTCTTTTCTTGCGAGCCTGATCACCTGATCACTGATCGCCCGCAAAAGTGGCGCCCGATGTGAAGTTTTTTTGTTGACGGGTGTTCTTATCGTGGGTACATTGCCGCGCACTTCGGTGGAATCAGTCTTTCCGACTGATCCTGCCGTCGGCGTACGTTCGAGATCGGCGTCAGCGCTCGTTGACTACCCGATCCAGATGAACCTCCCGCCCCATATGCCTCTCGGTCTCATCACCAAGAAAGTCGGCATGTCTCGCGTCTTCCTCGCCACCGGTGAGGCTGTGCCCGTGACGTACCTCCAAGTCGAACCCAACACGGTCGTCCGCCTCAAGACGAAGGCGAAGGACGGCTACGACGCCGTCGTGCTCGGCACGGGCGCTAAGGAGTGGAAGAGCCGCAAGGGCAAGACCAATGTTCGCTACGCCGAAATGCACGAGTGGATCGTCGATTCGCTCGATGGCATGGAGGCCGGCAAGAAGCTCTCGGCTGAGCTCCTCCCCGTCGAATCCAACGTCACCGTCCAGGGCGTCACCAAGGGAAAGGGTTTCCAGGGTGTCGTCCGCCGCCACGGCTTCCATGGTGGTCCGTTCTCCCACGGCTCCCACTTCAAGCGTGAGCCGGGTTCGGTGGGTATGCGTACCGATCCGGGCCGCATCTTTAAGGGAACGCGCATGGCCGGCCGCATGGGCGGCGACAAGATGACGTTCAAGAACCGCTCCGTCGTGGCCGCCGATGCCTCCAAGGGTGTCCTGGCCGTGAAGGGTCCCGTTCCGGGTCCCAACGGTGCTACGGTCCTCCTTACCCTCGAGTCCGCCGCCTGAGTATGACCATCGACCTCTTCTCTCCCGCCGGCACCAAGACCAAGAGCCTGAGCCTCCCCGAGTCGCTCTTCTCTGGCGAGATCAACTCCGGCCTGGCGCACCAGTTCCTGATGCTCCAGCAGTCCAACCGCCGCCACCCCATCGCCCACGCCAAGACCCGCGGCGAAGTGGCCGGTTCCACCAAGAAGCTCTTCCAGCAGAAGCACACGGGCAACGCCCGCCGCGGACCGATCCGCTCCCCCGTCATGCGCGGAGGTGGTAAGGCCTTCGGTCCCAATAAGATGCAGAACTACGAGCTGCGCATGCCCAAGTCCATGCGCCGCGCTGCCATCCGCTCGTGCCTCTCCATGCAGGCCAAGCAGGGCTCGATTATCGCCCTCGAAGGCTTCGGAAACGACCACAAGACCAAGATCCTCGCCGCCCTCCTCAAGAAGCTCCCGCTCAAGTCCGATCGCCGGGTGCTGATCATCTGGGGCGCCAAGAACGAGGCCCTGCTCCGTTCGGCCCGCAACCTGCCGTCCGTCGAGACGCTCTCTGCCGCCTACCTGAACCCCGAGGACCTGCTCAAGGCCACGGCCATCGTCTTCCTTGAGGACGCTGTCACCGAGGCTGACCGCATCTTCGGCAAGAAGTCCACGGAGAAGGAGATCGTCGCCGCCGACGAGGCTGCCGAGCCGGCCGCCCCCAAGAAGAAGCCCGCCGCTAAGAAGGCACCGGCCAAAAAGGCTGCTGCCAAGAAGACTTCCTCCAAGACCGCCTGATTATGGAGCTCAACCGCATCATCCTCGGCCAGGTCCAGACGGAGAAGTCGGAGCGTGAGCGCGCCAACCGCATCGTCACCATCCGCGTGGCGCCGCAGGCGACCAAGATTGATATCCAGTCCGCTCTCAAGCGTTACTTCGGCGTCACGGCCACGTCCGTCCGCATCCAGCGCGTCGGCTTCAAGTACCGTGAGCTGGGCGCCGGCAAGCAGATCACCCGCCGCCACGCCTGGAAGAAGGCCATCGTCACTCTCGCCGAGAAGAGCCCCACTCTTGATCTCGCTAGCTTCCAAGCCAACTGACCGAGACTTTTATGCCGATCCGCCCCGTTAAGCCCAACACCGCCGGCCGCCGCAATATGTCCCTCGCGGACTTCACGGGCCTCAGCAAGAAGGCGCCCGAGAAGCGCCTGGTGTCCGGCAAGACCCGCATCAGCGGCCGCAACAACCTCGGCCGCGTCACCGTCCGCCACCGCGGAGGCGGCCACAAGCGTCTCTATCGCCACGTCGACTTCCGCCAGAACGACAAGGCCGGCATCCCCGGCACCGTCATGGCCCTCGAGTACGATCCCAACCGCACCTCGCGCATCGCCCTCATCAACTACGAGGATGGCGAGAAGCGCTACATCCTGGCCCCTGAAGGCCTCGCCGTCGGCGATCAGATCGTCGCCGGTCCCCGCACCAAGGTGAAGACGGGCAACCGCATGGAGATGCAGCACATCCCGGTGGGATACAAGATTTGCAACCTCGAGCTCCAGGCCGGCCGCGGCGGCGCCATCGTCCGCTCGGCGGGCACGGCTGCCACGCTCATCGGCATCGACGGCGACCACGTCCTCGTCCAGCTGCCGTCCACCGAGGTTCGCAAGATCCGCAAGGAGTGCATGGCCACGATTGGCACCATGTCGAACCCCGATCACAACCTCGTGACCTACGGCAAGGCCGGACGCCGCCGCTGGCTGGGTAAGAAGCCGGAGGTGCTCGGTAAGTCGATGAACGCCGTCGATCACCCGCACGGTGGTGGTGAGGGCCACAGCCCGATCGGTCTGAAGGCTCCGAAGACCCCGTGGGGCAAGAAGGCCCTCGGCGTGAAGACCCGCCGCCCGACTCGCTACTCCGACGAACTCATCGTCCGCCGCCGCATCAAGAAGAAGCGCAAGTAAACCCCTCTTTCTCCACCCATGACACGCTCTCTCAAGAAAGGCCCGTACATCGATTCCCGTCTCTTCGGGAAGGTGATGAAGATGGTGGAAAAGAGCGAGAAGAAGATTCTCAAGACCTGGGCTCGCGACTGCACCATCCCTCCGGAATTCGTTGGCTTTACCTTCGCTGTCCACAACGGCAAGGAGTTCCTGCCGGTCTACGTCACGGAGCAGATGGTCGGACACAAGCTCGGAGAATTCTCCTTTACCACGAAGTTCCGCACTCACGGTGGCAAGATGGCCGATGCCGAAGCCTCCGGTGCCAAGCCCGGCGGCGCTCCCGGTGGAGCCCCCGCCCCCTCCTCCGCTCCCGCCAAGAAAGCCTAACGGTCTCCCTCTACTCCTATGCGTGCCCACCTCGAATCCGTCCGCATCGCTCCCAAGAAAGCCAACCTCGTGGCGATGATGGTGCGTGGCATGCCTCTGGGCGAGGCTATCTCCCTGCTCGGCCGCACGAACAAGAAGGCCGCCCGCCTCATTGAGAAGCTCCTGGAGTCGGCCGCCGCCAACGCTCGCCACAACTTCAAGCAGGACAGCAGCGCGCTCGTGGTCCGGACGATCGTCGTCAACCAGGGACAGGCCCTGCTCCGCGGCATGCCGATGGCTCGCGGTCGCACCCGCCCCTACAGCAAGTTCCTGAGCCACATCACGGTCACTCTCGGCTACGCCGACGAGGCCCCGATCGCCCCGAAGACGAAGCTTGCCACGGCCCCCAAGTCCGAGGCCGCCGCTCCCAAGAAGACCCCCGCCAAGAAGACGGCCGCTAAGAAGGCCGCCCCCAAGTCCGATTCTCCTTCCGCCTAACCTCCTCGTTCTCCTCTTATGGGTCAGAAAGTGAACCCCAACGGCCTCCGCATCGGTATCACGCGCACGTGGCCGAGCACCTGGTTCGCGCGCGGCCAGCGCTTCCGTGATTTCCTCCTGGAGGATGTCGCCATCAAGCGCCATATCATGGGCAAGAACAAAGAGTCCGGCATTAGCTCCATCGAGATCGAGCGCGGCAAGCGCACGCGCGTCACCATCCGCACGGCCAAGCCGGGCGTGATGATCGGCAAGCAGGGCGCCGCCAAGGACGACCTGGAGAAGGAACTCACCAAGAAGTACGGCGGCAACTACGAGATCGATATCCAGGAGATCCGCACCCCCGACGCCGACGCCGCTGTCATCGCCGAGAACATCCAGGGTCAGATCGAGCGCCGCATGCCCTACCGCCGCGCCTGCAAGATGGCGATCGAGAAGGGAATGCAGGTTGGTGCGCTCGGCATCAAGATCACCGTCGCCGGCCGCCTCAACGGCGCCGAAATCGCCCGCAGCGACATGTTCAAGGAGGGCAACGTTCCCCTGCAGACTCTCCGCGCGGACGTCACGTTCGCGAAGCGCCACGCCATCACGAAGTACGGCACCATCGGCGTGTGCGTCTGGGTCTACAAGGGAATGGTGTTCAAGAAGGTGCAGCAGGCCAAGTCCGCTTCTCTTACCGCTCCCGCCGAGGCGCCCGTCGCCTGACCCCCCTATTTATGCTCGAGCCCAAGCGCATCACCTACCGTCGCCAGCACCGCCGTCGTGGCGCGTTCGGCGGCACGGCTACGTCCGGCTACGAGCTGGCGAACGGTTCGCACGGCCTCAAGGCCATCACGGGCGGCGAGCTCACGGCCCGCCAGATCGAGGCTGCCCGCAAAGTGATCGCCCGCGCCACCGACCGCGCCGGCAAGACGTGGATCCGCGTCTTCCCCCACACCCCCGTTACCAAGAAGGCTGCCGAGGTGCCGATGGGCGCCGGAAAAGGCTCTCTGGAGTACTACTGCTGCATCATCCCGCGCGGCACCATCCTGTTCGAGATCGACGGCATCCCTGCCAAGATGGCTGTCGCCGCTCTGGAGCAGGCCGCCTACAAGCTCCCCTTTAAGACCAAGATCGTTACCCGCCTCGCCGCCTAATTATGGCCAAGCACGCTTCCTACACCGAGATCCTCAAGATGACGCCCGATGAGATCGGCCGCGAGATCCGCGAGCACGAACTCTCCGTGGCCAAGCAGCGCCTCCAGGTGCAGCTGGGCAGCCATAAGGACACGGCCGCCTTCCGCGCCGAGCGCCGCCAGGTGGCTCGCCTCAAGACCGCTATGAACCAGAAGCAGGAGGTTGTTCCGGCCGCCGTCGAGGCTCCCAAGAAGACGACTAAGAAGGTATTGAAGAAAACCGATTCTGACTCTACTCTGTCGGCCCCCGCCTCCGCATGAAGACTCTCCAGGGCACCGTCACCGCGGCCAAGATGACTCAGACCGTCACCGTCACGGTGCACCGTCTGCTGTTCCACCCCAAGTACAAGAAGCGCTTCCGCATCAGCAAGAAGTTCCTTGCTGACACCGCCGCCATCCAGCCGAACGTCGGCGACCTGGTGGAGATCACGGAGTGCCGCCCCCTCTCGAAGCGCAAGCACTTCACGGTCACGGCCATCGTCAAGAAGGCCGCCCAGGTGTCCGAGCTGAAGGAAGAGGCCGCTGTGGCCGCCCTCATCAAGCCGAAGAACGCTGACTCCGACTCCCCGAACGCATGATCCAGCTCACAACCTACCTCACGGTAGCCGACAACACCGGCGCGAAGCAGGCCATGTGCATCCACGTGCTGGGTGGCAGCCGCCGTCGCTACGCCCGCATCGGCGACGTCATCGTCGTGGCGATCAAGGAGGCCGAGCCCCGCGGTACGGTGA
>JAGOUB010000128.1 GCA_018061525.1 Candidatus Peribacteraceae bacterium | reverse complement strand
ATCCCGTAGTGCTCGCTTTCCCTAGGCACTGACGCGCATACGAAAACCCCACCGCGCACTTGGCGCGATGGGGATGGCTGCGCGAGGCAGCCTTCGGCTCACTTCTTGTTGATCATGAACGTCAGGGTGACGTTCTTCTCGTCGATGTGCGACAGGCCTTCCTTCCAGGTCAGGCGGTAGCTGCGCTCCACGAGCGACAGGCCGTCACGCGTCTTGTCCAGACCGAGCTTCTCTTCGGCCAGCGCGAGGTTGCCGCGCAGGTCGAGCGGGTTGTCCTGGATGCGCTTGCCCAGGTCCGGGTACTGGCGACCCAGGGCTTCGAGCGAGATTTTGAGCTCTTCCATGAGCGGCTTGCCCACGCTCACTTCGATCTCGGTGACCTTGTCGCCCCGGATACTAGCTTTGGGCAGCGGAGCGACGAGGACTTTGATGGCCTTGCCCTTGATCTCCTTGTCGAGGCGCAGAACCACGATGGTGTCCTTGGCGTTATCCAGGTCGTGGGCTTGGACGGTGACGGTCTCCTTGCCGATGTGGACGGAGGACTTCGCCTGCTCGAGACGTTGCTTGAGCGTCGAGAGGTCCTTCTCCTGGGCGTTGGTCGGAGCCGGGACGCACCCGGTCAGGATGGCGGCCGCGATGGCCAGGGCGAACACGAAGCGGATCGTCATCTGTCGGTCTCTTGGGTCTCGGCACCGGCGTCGTCGTTGACGCCGCATGCCGCTGCGCGTGTGCAGCCCGCCTGGCACGATTAATGCCGGGGAGGCTGCACGCTGCGCGTTTCTTGAGTGAGCCGATGCAGTGAGGGAGCGGTTTCTGACGCTTCTCTTCTAATTTCATACTATAAAACAATATAATAAAAATGCAAGTATTCCACACAGCTTTGCTGCAAGCCGCGAAATCGGCCCACATTAAGAACAAATGAAAGCCTGCGCCGACCTCGGTAAGAAAAGATTCTCACCGCGTCATCAACGTTGCTATGCGCAAGCCTCGTACGCGTCTTCTTCGGCTTAAGGACGGCCGCCGCCTCGAATACCTCGAGTGCGGCGATCCGCGCGGCGACGCCCTTATGTATTTTCACGGCTGCCTGGGGTCCGCTTTTCAGGCGATGCTGCTGCATGAGCGCGCGCTGCAAGAGGGGATGCGTGTCATCGCCGCCAACCGTCCCGGCATCGGCCGCTCGTCGCCCAAGGGTTTCGAGTCGATGTCCGCCTACGCGCAGAGTGACGTCCGCGCGCTCACGGATCATTTAGAGCTCACATCGTTCGCGGCACTCGGCGCCTCGGGCGGCACGGGCTTCGCGCTCGCCACGGCCCACGCCATGCCCGACCGCGTCCGCATGGTCGGCATCGCCGGCGGTCTCGGACCGCTGGCCAGCGCTCGCAACTTCGGCGAGCTCCACTGGTGGCGCCGCGCCGCCATCTCCACCTGCCGCGACTGGCCGCGTGTCGCCAGCATGATGCTCAAGGCGCTGTTCATGGCCTGCTGGTTCAGCCCGATCACCTTGAAGTGGTACTTGCAGTGGGCCACCGACGCGAACGCCGCCACGCCCGCCCTGCGCCGCTTGCTCAAGCGTGTGCTCTGGTGGGATTTCCAGAACGTCTTCCTGCAGCCCAACGGCATTCCCGGTCTCGTCGACGAGATGAGCCTCTACTTCCGCTGGGGCTTCCACCCGCGCCACTTCCCCGAGTCGGTGCCGGTCATCGCCTGGCACGGCCGCAACGATCTGGTGGTGCCGTGGTCGGTGGCGCGCCGCACGCTCCGGTCTATGCGCCAGAAGCGCCGCTTCCTCCTACCGGGCGGCCACCTCGCTTTCCTGCCGCACCAAGAGAGTGTCTTCGCCGCCGTGAAGCGCGAACTCCAACCTTTAATCCCGGTTTAATCTCTGCTCTCCATACTGCCGCCGTGATCCGACTGCTGAAACAGCACTGGCCCCTCCTGCTCGCCGCGCTGATTGTCGTCGCCTCGGCCTGGCTCTCGCACACGCATGCCGCCGCCCTACAGTCGCTCTTCCTCGGCTACGGCGTGCTCGCCGGTGTCGGACTCTTCCTGCTCTGTGGCGTACTGCTCACGCTCGTGCCCGGCGCCACCACGCTGCCGCTCATTCCCATCGGCGTGGCGCTCTGGGGTTGGCCCGCCACGGTCGCGCTCATGCTCGCCGTCTGGCTGCTGGGCGGCCAAATCCTCTTCGAGCTGGTGCGCCTGCTCAAGCGCACGCGCTTCGCCCGCTGGCTCCAGTTCTCGCACGCGCACTCCGTCCGCGCGCTGGTAGAAGAGAAAACACTCCTGCAAGCCGTGCTGTTGCGCCTGGTCGTGGAGGGCGACGTGCTCAGCTACGCCTTCGGACTCTTCTCCACCATGGGCAGCCTCGAATTCTTCCGCCACAGCCTGGTGGCCACACTGCCGGCCGCTGTCGTCTACACCGTCGTCGGCAGCCTACCGCTGCTTATCCAGCTCAGTGTCGTCGTCCTGGCCGCCGCCGCGTTCGCGGCTTGCCGCTGGGGTCCGGGTTGGGTTGCCGCCCTGCGCCAACGCCCTCAAGAGGCTTTAATCTCGCTTTAATATCGGCGGCCTATACTGAAGACGATGCATATCCTCGTCGTCGAAGACCATAAGACCGTGGCCGACAACATCCGCCGCTTCCTGGAGTTGGAGCAAT
>JAGOUB010000127.1 GCA_018061525.1 Candidatus Peribacteraceae bacterium | reverse complement strand
ACTACCCGGACCTCGAGGGCGTCCGCAACCGCAAGACGGCCCGCAAGCGCTACATCGAGTCGTGCCTGGATCGCATCCTGGACGCCGACGACCCGGACGCGCCCGGCGTCTACATCCGGCCCGAGCCGCCGATGGATCTCATGCTGGCCTACAACATGGGCCACGAGCTCTACCAGGACCTGCGCACCAAGAGCGGCGTTAGCGAGCGCGTGATGGTGCGGGTGCTGGAATTTGCGATGGAGGCTAAGGCCATGGCCGACAAGGCCGCCCCGCCACCACCGCCAGGACCGCCACCGATGCCACCAGGCCCCGACGCAGGGCCGCCACCTGAAGGGATGATGCCATGAGCGTACAGAGCGCGATGGAGATGTACGCGAGCGACAGTGGCGACGACGCCGAGCCAGAGGCGTCATTGGTAGAGCCCGGCACCGAAGCGGCGCCCACCGAACCGGACGCGCCCGAAGCTGCGCCAGCCGACGAGGCCACGCTGCGGCGGGAGATCCAGGCCGAGAAGCTGGCGGCCATCCGCGAGAAGTCGGCAGAGCAGAAGGCCAAGCGCGAGGCCGCCCGCATCCTCGACGAGGCGAAGCGGGACCGCGAGCTCGCCGCCGCGGAGCTGGCCAAGCTCGACGACCTGAAAAAGGACTGGCGCAAGCTGCCGGACGTCCTGGGCGTGTCCGCGCACGAAGTGCTTCAGATGATGACCGACCAGGCCATCAAGGACGGCACACCCGAAGCGGCCATGGAGCGGCTACAGGCCCAGCTCCCGGAGCTGGTGCGGGCCGAGGTTGAGCCGCTGAAGGCCGAGAACGAAGCGCTGAAGGCCCAGCTAGCCGAGTGGCAGGAGGAACGGCGCGCGGCGGCTGAGGAGCGGCAGCTCGCGCAGAACGTCGAGACGTTCAAGTCGATAGTGGCCAGCCCCGACTATGCCGAATTGGCCAATAGCTACGCCGAGGACTACCTACTTCAAAGCGCTAGCGCGTTAGGGAAGTACTGGCAGAGTCAAGGATTGTCCTATAAGCTACCTGACATTGCAGATGCTCTGCTCAGTTCACACCGTGAACAGGAGAGCAAACGGCGAAGAGAGCCGGTGCAGGACCAGCGGATCCCAACCGTGAACGGCGCGGAAGTGACAGCCGGAATCGTTGGAAACTCCACCGCTGCGGGCACGACTGGCGCCCCCGCGCTCTCCAGGAAAGAGCGCATCGCCAAGCTGTCTCGCGGCCGCTGATAGGCCCCTTTCGCGGGCCTTTCGAGGTCCGCTATGGCCGGTTCTGCAACCACTCTCAATGTGCCCGAAATCCTCAAAGAGATTTGGGCGAATGAAATCGACGACTACCTCCTTGAAGGTATGCCGTTCTACGCGCTCATGCCCAAGTCCACTGACTGGGACGGCGAAATCCTCAATCAGGTCTACCAGATTGGCGGCATGGGCGGACGTTCCGCCACGTTCGAGAACGCGCTTGCGAACAAGTCCCCGGGCAAGTTCAGGAAGGCGCAGCTCGAGACGGCCGACAACTTCCAGGTTTGGAGCATCGACCACAAGCTCATCACCCTGAGCCGAAACAACCGCGGCGCTCTTGTTCGCGCGCTCGACCGTCACACGCGTCACGCGTTCGACAAGTTCAAGCGCTCGCTGTCCTGGATGCTCCAGGGCAACGGCGGCGGGTGCTGGGGCGAAATCGCCAGCATCTCCACCAATACCATCGTGCTCGCCGACCCGGAGGACGCGACCCGCGTCGACCTCGACGACGTGGTGGCCATCTCCTCTGACGACGGCGTGGCCAGTGCGGGCATCCTCGCCCACAACCAGCTTCTCACCGTAACCGGCGTCGACGAGAAGACCGGCACTATCACGTTCGACGTGAACGTGACCGACGCGTTCCCACTCGCCTCCACGACGAACAAGTACCTGTTCTTCGATGGCGACTACGGCAACGTCATCACCGGCATGGACGCCATCTGTCCGTTCGGCACGCCCGCCAACTACTTCGGTATGGTCCGCACCGCGCACCGTACGAAGCTCGCTGGCGTCCCCATCGGCGGGCTCGGGCTCCAGGTTCAGGAAGGCATTTCCAAGGCGCTCAGCGTCGCGGGCCGCCTTCGGGTCAAGCCCACGCACCTGTTCCTCTCGCCGGCCGTGTTCAACGAGCTCGACCTCTCGCTTGCCGGTCAGCGCCGGTACGCAGACGAGAAGGTCGGCGGCGTCGGCTTCTCGGGCATCGAGTTCGCCAATGGCGCGGGCGCACCGGTCAAGTGCTACCCCGATATCGACATCAAGGGCCGCATCGTCCGCGGTGTTGACATGGACGGGCTCGAGTTCAAGTCGGCCGACGAATACCCCATGTGGATGACCGTCGACGGCAAGAAAGAGTTCTTCACCGAAGCGAACGCCAACGCGTTCCAGGGCCGCATCGGCGGCTATGGCCAGGTCGTTCCCGACCACTTCAAGCACTTCATTCTCGACCTCGACCAGGCGGACGCCTGAGCGGCGCTGAAAGGCTAATTCAATGAGCACCAACGACGCACAGCGCATTGCCCGCGACCTCGGCAATCTCACCTCCAACGACTACGACGAAACGGGGGGCGGAAAGCTCGCGATGGCCAAGATGGTCCAGCGCGAACGCCTCTACTTCCCCGCCCTGCCCGCAGACGGCGCGGCGAACACGACCGTGG
>JAGOUB010000126.1 GCA_018061525.1 Candidatus Peribacteraceae bacterium | reverse complement strand
GGTGGTGACGCCGGCGAAGGGGTGACTCTTGTCGAGGAGTTTCCGTTCACCTTCCTCATCGAGGTGCGTCGGCGCGATGCCCCAGAAGTTGTAGACGCGGTCACCGCGCTTGAGGGCGTCCTCCACGGCACGCCACTGGAGCAGGTAGCTGGCCGGAATTTTGCTGTGGGCGGCGCTGCTGGCGCCGTGGTGATAGCTCGTCTCGCCGAAGGCCGTCATGTGCACCGAGGCGGCGATCACCTCGTTCTGGTAGTGGGCGAGATACACGGTCACTTGTCCCTTCTTGGCGAAGCGCTCTACCTGAGCGCGGAAGAAGCGGTTGCCATAGGGCGTGAAGCCGTGGCGCTTGCGGGTCTCGTCGTGCAAGCGGATGAACTCCTTGAGGGCGATGTCCGGGTACTGCGCGGCCTCGATGGTGACGCCGTCCTTCTCGGCGCGGCGGATGAGGTTGCGGGCGGTCTTGCGGCACTCCATGAGCATCGCCTCGGCCTCGCGCGGGGTGCCGTCGCCGTCCGCAGTCCACGGGTCCGGCGTACGCAGGGGCAGGTACCAGATCTCTTCGCCCAGCAGGTGCAGCGGCGAACGGATCGACGTGAGGTTGCCGAGCCCGATTTCCGAGCCGCGCGGCAGGTGCGGACTGACGCGTACGAAGGCGCAGCCTTGCTCTCGTCCGGCTTTGGCCAGCGCCTCGAATAACGCCGGGAAGGCGGCCGGATTGCCGACCGGTCCGTAGGGTACCGACAGGTGGCGGCCACGGCGGGCGGGCACCAGGTGCGCGAAAGCGATGGCTGCGATCTCGCCCTTCTCATCGAGCGCCTCCAGGCGGACGGGCGGTTGGTCGATGTCGCCGTAGACCTCGCCCATCGTCCAGCTTTGTAGGAAAGGGCGGAAGCGCTGGCGGGCCAAGAAGGCGTCCCAGGCGTCGGGTGATGCGGCCGGTCGGACGGAGAAGGCGGTCATGCGGAGGGGGCGGTGGGAGCGGCCACGGGCGGGGCGGCGTGGGCGTGCAGGAAGAGCGGGGCCAGCACGCTTAGGAGTTCGTCGAGTTGGGCCTCGGTCATGGTGGGATGCGTGGGCAGCGACAAGATTTGCTGGCAGCGGCGCTCGGCCTCGGGGTCCTGGCCCCATTGGTAGCCGGTGTTCTCTAGGTGGACCGAGTCGGGACAGATCACGCAGCCGGTCCAGCCGTCGTCCAGGTGGATGTTGCGCTGCTTGAGCGCGCGGCGGATGCCTTGGGCGTCGGGGACAAACAGCGGCAGTTTCTGCAGCGGCAGGCCCTCGCGGACGCCGGCGGGCAGGGGGTCGTCGGGGCGGCCGGTGCCGAAGAGTCCGTGCTCGCGGCCGGCGCGGAGCCACAGTCCAGTGAGTATGCGGCGATGGTCGTTGAAGTCGCGGCGGCGGCGCCACTGGTCGAGCGCGAGCGCGGCCAGGGCGTTGGGCAACGGCGAGACGGCGGGTGGCATGAGGCCTTCCTTCTCTTCGTTGCTGACGATGCGCGGCAGTAGCCCCAGGCGCGCGGCGCCGGCGAGCAGGGCCTTGCCGACATTGGCGTAGATCGGCTTGGCTGCGCCGTAGAGCAGGGGATAGAGCAGGAGCTTGGCGACGGTCGCGCGCGGCAGGTGGCGGGCCGAGGCCTGCTGGGCGCGCAGGTTCTGGGTGAGGCTCTTGTGGCGCGAGACGATCATGCCGCCGCTCACGCCCGAGACCGCCTTGTCGCGGCCGAAGCTGAGGAGCAAAAAGTCGCCGCGGCCGCCGACGTCCGTCGGGCCGGTCTCATCGGGCAGGACATGGGCGCAGTCTTCGATGAGCGCCAGCTGGTGTTCATCGCAGATGGCGCGCAAGCCGGCGGTGTCGGCCGGGATGCCGAAGGTGTGCTGGCAGATGATGGCACGCGTGCGCGGCGAGAGCAGGCGACGCACCTCGTCCAAGTTGAGGTTGAGTGTGCCCGGATCAATATCGGCGAAGACGGCTGTGCCGCCCGCGGCGGCGACGGCGTTCGGCACCACCACGCAGGTGTAGCCCTGCACGATCACTTCCTCGCCGGGGCGGATACGCAGCGCGCGGAGCAAGGCGAGCAGGCCCTCGCGTCCCGTGCCGAAGCCGATCGCCTCGGCGCCGAAGGACATGCCCACCTCTTGTTCCAGCTCGGCGCGTGCCGGGCCGTCGAGCCAGCGGTGCGGCATGAGCAATCCCGCCAGGGCGCGCAGGCGCTGGCGGCCATCGGCGAGCGGCGCGAAGGTGTGGTGGATGGGAGCGAGGCGTTCCATTAGGGCAGGAGCGAGCGGATTGTAGCGCGCGGCAGGCGGCCCACGCACAGTAGGAGCGAGCCCGGGGCGACGCGTCCGGTCGGCGTATCGTCCACCGGTCCGTCGAAGGCCTGGGCGAAGGCGGCCGTGCCGTCGCCGCCCGTGATGACGGCGCGCTCGATCTTGCCGCGGGCGAACAGGCCGATCTCGCGCATGAAGCGCTCCTCCTCGTCGCCCACTTCCAAGAGTCCGGCCGTGAGCAGCACGCGCGGGCGTTCGGGCTGCGACTCTGCCCAGGCCAGGGCCGCGCGCAGGCTGAGAGGGCTGATGTTGTAGGTGTCGTCGAGGATGCGCACGCCGTTCTCCTGCTTCACGTGGAAGGTACCGGCCAGGCCCGTGGCGTTCGCCAGCCCAGCCAGGCTTTGCGCACGCGGTACGC
>JAGOUB010000125.1 GCA_018061525.1 Candidatus Peribacteraceae bacterium | reverse complement strand
CCACCTTCAGGTTCTCCAGGATCATCTGGGGGAAGGTCTGCTTCTCCCCGTAGCCGGCATCGGGATGGGCAATGCGATCCGTCGGGTCGATCAGTTCATCGTTCTCGTCAACGCCAAGCACCCGGTGGGGAGACAGGCTCTCCACGGTGAAGGGGCCAGCGACCCGGACCGTCTTCCTGTCGCTATAGGGCCTGTCGTAGAGGTACTCGAAATCGGCCTTGGCGGCGATAGAAGCGTCGATCTCCCGCTGGCGAGCGATGCGGGCCTGCCACCAGTCGCTGTGCAGCTTGGCGGCCGGTTCAGGCCAGGAATCGACCGGGCGGTCCGGCAGGGTCTCGAGGCTGTAATCCCGCTTGAGGGCCTTGTTGAGCGCGAGCAGGCCGTCGTCGATCTTGTCCGGTCTGGCGTTCGCGCCCTTGGCTTGCTCGGCCTTCAATGCATCGAAGTGCCGCCGGGGCTCGGTGGGCCAAGGGTCTTCGGCCGCGCGCGGGATCTCCCATTCCTGCCACGCCTGCTTCATCGACGCGTTCAGACGCTCGCGCAAGGGTTCCAGCGTCTCCTGCCACTGGTCCCAGATGACGTCGATCTCGGCATTGTTGGCGATGGACTTGAGCGTGATGTGGGGCACGCGCTCATAGACGAAGCCGTGGCGAATGTTGCCGTGCACGGGCTGCGAACTCGGCGTGGTGCGGGTGACTTCGGCTTCCTTGACCTGGCCGTCGCGGGAATCGGCCAGCAGGTAAAAGGGATAACGCGCGCCCATGATGCGGGCACGGGCCAGCGCCAGTGCTACGCGCGAGGTGTCGATGGTGATCCAGCGGCGGCCCCATTGCTCGGCGACGGTGGCGGTGGTGGCGGACCCGCAGGTCGGATCGAGGACGAGGTCGCCGGGGTCGGTGGCCATGAGGATGCAGCGTTCGACAATCTTCTGCGAGGTCTGAACAACATAAGTCTTGTCCATCGCGCTGCCAGACTGAGTATCGACCCAAAGATCCGTGACGGGATAAACCGGAAAATCCCCGTGGAAGCGCACATATGAGATGCTGCTTCCTGATACTTCGAGGCGGCTCGCTGCCTTGAGTCGCGCCATCCCAGATTCGTTGGTTTTCCAGCGGGATGACATTGATGGACGAATGCTTTTTCCATTGATCTCAACTGGAAACCAGCTTGCTGCACCTTCGCCTTTGGATCTTCCCAACGACTGGCTGGACATCGTCTGAAGGCGAAAGATACGGCCAGCATCCTTCGATATGGCAACATTTCTTAATTCAACCGAACCGAGGCGTCTGCGATTGCCTGCATCGTCTTGGAGGAAGGTGTAAGTCGAATCACCGTCGTCACCAAGTTGCCTTCCAATATAAATTTTTCGGTATTTCAAGCGCTTTATACCCTTCGCGTAGAACAGCACGAAATCCGTTGTTCCCGGAAGGTTATCGCCAGTTGCGCCGCTCGTCTTCTTTACAGATATCTGAGCAACGCAGTTTTCATCCCCATACACCTCATCCATCACCACCCGGACGCGGTGGACATTTTCATCGCCGATCTGCACGAAGATGGAGCCGGAATCGGTGAGGAGATCGCGGGCGACGGTGAGGCGGTCGCGGAGGTAGGTGAGGTAGCTGTGGATGCCGTCGCGCCAAGTGTCGCGGAAGGCTTTGACCTGCTCGGGCTCGCGGGTGATGTGGCCGGCGTTGCCGTCCTTCACGTCGCGACTGGTGGTTGACCACTGGAAGTTGCTGTTGAATTTGATGCCATAGGGCGGATCGAGATAGATGCACTGCACCTTGCCGCGCAGACCCTCGCGCTCGGCCAGGCTGGCCATGACCTGGAGCGAGTCGCCGAGAATCATGCGGTTGGACCAGTTCTGGTCGTGGCGGTAGAACTCGGTCCTGTCCGCGTCCTTGGGGATGCCATTGAAATCGGCGAACATGTCGATCTGCTCACCCTCACCCACGGCCCCGCTGCCACAGAGCGAGAGATTCTTGGATTGGCGCAGGAGGTCGTCGATGAGGACCTTGGGGTGGACCTTCTCCTGGATGTAGAGGGGCGGAGCATTGACGACGAGATCACTCCAGTCCTGCTGGTCCTTGCCGCGCCAGACGAGTTGGGGATCGAGATCCCGGTTGCGCTGCCCCTTTTCCACATTAAGCACCCCCGCGCCGCGCGCATAGGTCACCGGCACCGGGTCCTGCTCGGCCTTCTGCATCACCGGCTGGTATTCGGCGGTCGGGATGTGCTTGCGGGTGGCGTCGCCGTGGGTCAGGGTGGCGACCGTGACCGCAGGGCCTTTTTGCTTTCGGGGCATCGTTTTACCTTAGAGGAAGGGGTTTTCTACGGTCAGGGTCTCGACCCTTTGGCCGTGTTGCAGATCTTCACTCAGCAGTCGCGTGCAACCGGCCTCCAGGGCAGCGGCCACAATCAGGGGAGTCGCGTCCTGTCGATCAAAGACATAAAGAAAGACATTGGAGTCGAGAAAATTACCGCTCATTCATCTGGTCCCGTGTGAATTTCAGACCTCCGGTGTCGATCCTTTCTCGCAGCGCCTCGATGACTGCCATGGCCTCGTCAGCCTGCTGCTGTCGTTTGGCATAGTCCGCGAGCCAACCACGGACCAGGTCATCCAGCGTGGTGTGCTCAGCCCGCGCACGCCTCAGCGCGGTCTCGATGACGCCTTCTTCAAGACTGATCGTGATTTCTTTGG
>JAGOUB010000124.1 GCA_018061525.1 Candidatus Peribacteraceae bacterium | reverse complement strand
CAGCCTAAGCTGCCTAGACTGTATCGGCGTGCCCTCCCTCGCACCCTCCGACGACCGCGACACTCCCGCTGACCATCGTTGGTGGTCGGCGCGTTGGTCCGTGATCGCCGCCGTGCTCGTGGGCGTGCTTGTCCGTCTCATCTACCTGGTGGCGACGCCCTTCAACGTGCGCAACTACGACGTGATGGCGCACGTCGACTACATCCTCTACATGCAGCACCACTGGTGGGTGCCGCAGGCGTCGATGGGTTGGGAGATGCATCAGGCGCCGCTCTACTACTTTGTGGCCGCGTTGTGGACCATCGTGCAGCCAGGACGCGATATGTTCTATGAACTGCAGGGGTTTGCTCTCGTCTGCTCGCTCGCCACGCTGCTTATCGGCGCATGGATCGCCGTGGAGATCTTCCCGCGCCGGCGGCAGGCCTGGTTGGCGGGACTCTTCACCCTCGGCATCGCCGTCTTTCCGAGCCTCGTCTTCCTGACGTCGCGCGTGAACAACGACGTGCTCTACGCACCGCTCACTCTCGGCGGCTTCGGACTGCTGCTTTGGTGGTGGCGCGCGCCCAAGCGCCGACGCTGGACGGCGCTGTGCCTATTGCTGACAGCGGCTCTGCTCACCAAGACGAGCGGGCTCTTGCTGATCGGCGCGGCCGGGCTCTGTTTAGTGTTCCATCCCCGCCTGACGCTGCAGGAGTGCCTCAAGCAGGCGCTCATCATGCTGGTGGTGCTGAGCGTCGGCGCCGGCTGGTATCACGCCCTACGCCATGAGCAGCGCTTTGGCTTGAAGTATTTCACCGAGTCGAGCGAGACAACGTCCGGCCTTAGCCGCGCGCTGTTCGTGGGCAACAAGCCGTCCGACTACGTCACCCTGCCGCTCATCAAAACCATCCAAGAGCCGTACGTGAGTACATGGAACGACAAGACCTACCGCAGTAATTTCTGGTCGTTCGTGTACCGCTCGGCGTACTTCGGGGAGTTCTACCTGGGGGAACCGCTCAAGGGTCTAGCCCGGGGCATTCTCATCTCTGGCTACGGCGTGGCGGTGCTGGCGCTGGCGGGCGCTGGCCTCATGCTGCGCAAACGCGAGGGTGCGCTCACGCCGCTGCTGGCGGTGCTAGCCATCCAGTTCGCCGGCCTGATGGGCTATCGCCTGCTCAACCCCTTCGCCTGCAACCAGGATTTCCGCTTCATCATGGTGGCGTCGGCGCCGCTTCTGGCGCTGGCGGTACTGGGCATCGAGCGGCTGCCGATGGAAGCGCGAAAGCCCGTGCTGACCATCTTCGTCCTGCATCTGGCACTCTGCGCCGTCTTTATCACGGCCCTCTTGGCCCTCGGGATCTGAACGAGCGGGGGGTGTGCTACCATGCCGTCCGATGTTCCGTCGGATGGACCTGCTCTTGCTCGGCGTGGCGGTGGGCCTAACCCTCTTTGGGCTGGCAATGATCGCGAGCGTGTCCGTGTTTAAGAGCTACCAGCTCACGCTCGATAATGTCGGCGGTCCGACCAACGCCTTCTACCTCTGGCGCAGCTCGTTCCACGTGCTCATCAGCACCTGCGCGATGCTCGGCGTCTCGCTGATCCCGTACCGCACCTGGGAGCGTTACGCCCTGCCGCTCTTCGGCCTGACGGTCCTCCTTTTGCTGACGGTGCTCGGCATCTCCAGCTTGAGCAACGACTACGGCACGGCCCGCAGTTGGCTGGTGGTCCTCGGCTTCTCCATCCAGCCGTCGGAGATCCTGAAATTGACGCTCGTCTTCTACATGGCGGTCTGGCTGCAGAAGCGCGGGCAGCAGGTTGCCACCTTTAAGGAAGGCTTCCTGCCCTTCGTGACGCTGTTGGTGCTCTCTACCTTCCTCGTCGCCATCCAGCCCGACCTCGGCTCGTTCCTTGTGCTCTCCAGCATCGCCGTGACCATGTTCTTCATCGCCGGCGGCAGCCTCTTCCACCTGCTCTCGGGCGGCGTGATCGCGGCCCTGGTGGGCCTGCCGCTGATCCTGCAGGAGGACTACGTGCGTAACCGCTTTAAGGCCTTCCTGTCGTTTGACGACCCGACCTTCAGCGAGACCATCGGCTTTCAGATTAAGCAGGCGCTGATCGCCGTGGGCAGCGGCGGCATGTTCGGCGTGGGCTACGGCAAGTCGGTGCAGAAGTTCGGCTACCTGCCCGAGGTGCAGGGCGACATGATCTTCTCGGCGATGGGCGAGGAGCTGGGCTTCCTACGTCTGCTGATCGTACTCGGGCTCTACTGTGTGTTCGTGGTGCGCGGCTACAAGATCGCACGCGAGGCCCCCGACCGCTTCGGCTTCCTGGTGGCCACGGGCATCACCACCTGGGTGGCGTTCCAGACATTGCTCAACATCTGCGTGAACCTCTCGCTCTTCCCGCTTACCGGCCTGACGCTGCCGTTCATCAGTTATGGCGGTTCGTCGCTGCTCACGCTCATGATCGGCGTGGGCATCTTGCTGAACATCTCGGCGCACTCCACCGAACAGGCACTGACGGCGCGACGGCCCAAGCGCGGCGAGAAGCGCGGCGGATTCTTCCTGAAGTCATGACGGCCCCGCGCATCCTGCTTGTCGGCGGCGGTTCCACCGGGCACCTGGCGCCGCTGGTGGCGGTCTGGCGCGAGATTGAAAAGCTTGAGCCATCGGCCAAGGTGTTCGCGCTGGCCACCGACCGCGGCACCGACGCCGCCTTCTTGG
>JAGOUB010000123.1 GCA_018061525.1 Candidatus Peribacteraceae bacterium | reverse complement strand
GTCCTTGGCGGCCTTGTCTTTCTCGGCAGTCGTCTCCTTGTGGCCCGTCACCGAGAAGCTCTCGGCGCGGATAACGGCGCGGTTGATGGTGTCGTCGCGGTGTGCGGCCGAGGCGGCGTCGCTCTGGCTGCGGGCACGGGCAGTCACGTCGGTGCGGTCCCTAAAAAGCTTGTCGGCGGCCGCGCGCTCGCGCACCAGGCCGGCCTCCAGGGCCTGCGCCTGCTGCTTCTCCTCCACCATCATCGTCTCCAGGTTACGGTCACGCTCCTGCTCCACCATCTGCACGCGACGGCGTTGGTCGGGCGTCAGGCGGTCGCGCGTGGAGAGCGGACCTTGCAGGCCGGTGATCTGCGCCATTTGGCGCTGCGCCCACTGGTCGAGCTCCAGGCGGCGCTTGCGGAACTGCGTCTGCAGCTCCTTGCGGCGGCTCTCGGCGCGGTGGCCGATCTCGCGGATGGCCATGTCGTGCTGGATGGTGCTCGTCACGTTGGCGGCGTGCTCGCGGTGCTCGGTGTCGTCGTTGGTCAGCTCTTCCTCGCGCAGGGCGGCCACGCGTGCGGCCTTGAGGCGCTTCTGCGCGGCGATGCGGTGCACGGCGTCCATGTAGGCCTGGCGCTTCTCGCGCTCGGCCTGGGCCTCAGCTTTCAGTTTCATCTCATGCTCGAGCGCCTGCTGCTTGCGCAGACGGTCGGCGGCCAGGGCGCGCTTCTTCTCCTTCTGCTCGGCACGCCAAGCGGAGGACACCTCGCGCTTTTGCTCGATCAAGGCCAGCTCTTGCTTGAGCTGTGCCTCTTCCTGTTTGGTTACCTGTTCCAATGTCAGCAGGCGGTCGGCCTGGCGCTGCTCTTCCACGCGCACGTCCTCTTGGCGGCGCTCCACCAGCGCGGCCACGTCGGCCATGCGCTGCTGCTTCTCGGCCTTGGTGTCGTTTTGATCGGTCATTTCTTTAAAATAATTATACCATAAAATGGCATTTTACGCACCTTTAGCAATCGGGATCAAAACCTTACTTTCTCTCCAAAACCTTGATGCTGAGTTCGTCGAGCTGCTTCTGCTGCACGAACGACGGGGCATTCATCATCACGTCCTGCGCCTTGCCGTTCTTGGGGAAGGCGTAGATGTCGCGGATGCTCGGGCACTCCCAGAGCACCATCATCAGGCGGTCGATGCCGGGAGCGCAGCCGCCGTGCGGCGGCGCGCCGAACTTGAAGGCGTTGATCATGCCGCCGAACTTCTTGTCCACGTCCTCCGTGGTGTAGCCGGCGATCTCGAAGGCCTTGTACATGATGTCCGGGCGGTGGTTGCGGATGGCGCCCGAGGTCAGCTCGAAGCCGTTGCAGACGATGTCGTACTGGTAGGCGAGGATGTCGAGCGGGTCCTTGGTGAGGAGCGCCTCCATACCGCCCTGCGGCATCGAGAACGGGTTGTGCGAGAAGTCGACCTTGCCCTCGTCGTTATGCTCGTACATCGGGAAGTCGGTGATCCAGACCCAGGCGGCCTTCTTGGGATCTTGCAGGCCGAGGATCTTGGCGCAGGCGATGCGCACCTGGCCGAGCGCCTTGCAGGCGCCCTTCCACGAGTCGGCGGCGAAGAAGACGGCGTCGCCCTTCTTGGCGCCGACGTGCTCGAGCAGTTTCTTCGTGAGGTCGTCGCCCAGGAACTTCACGATCGGCGACGAGATCTCGTCCTTCACCAGGATGTAGGCCAGGCCCTTGGCGCCGGCGTCCTTGGCCACCTGCGTCAGGTCATCGATCTGGCTGCGCGTGAAGTCGGCCGCGCCCTCAACCTTGAGAGCGTGCACCACGCCACCCGCCTCCACCGCGCCGGCGAAGACCGAGAAGCCGCAGCCCTTCACCAGATCGGTGACAGGCTGGATCTCCAGGCCGTAACGCAGGTCGGGCTTATCAACACCGAAGCGGTTCATCGCCTCCTTCCAAGGGATGCGCGGGAAGGGCTGGCCGGGGTTGAGAATCTTCTTATCCGAGAACTTGTCCGTCAGCTCCACGAATAGCGGCTCGACGGTGTTCCAGACGTCCTCCTGCGTGACGAAGCTCATCTCCAGGTCGAGCTGGTAGAACTCGCCGGGGTGGCGGTCGGCGCGCGGGTCCTCGTCGCGGAAGCACGGGGCGATCTGGAAGTAGCGGTCGAGGCCGGCCACCATCAGGAGCTGCTTGAACTGCTGCGGGGCCTGCGGCAAAGCGTAGAACTGGCCGGGATGGATGCGGCTGGGCACCAGGTAGTCGCGCGCGCCCTCAGGGCTGGAGTTGGCCAAGATCGGTGTGGTCACCTCCGTGAACTTGAGGCGGTGCATGTACTCGCGGATGTGCGTGATCAGGCGATCGCGGTTGACCATGATCTCCTGCATGCGCGGACGGCGCAGGTCGAGGTAGCGGTACTTCAGGCGCACCTCCTCGTTCACCTCCTTCTCCTGGTCGATCTCGAAAGGAGGCGTCTGGGCCTCGCTCAACACCTCAATCTTCTTCGCCTTCACCTCGATGGCGCCCGTCGGTTGCTCGGCGCGCACGGCACTGTCGCTGCGCTTCACCACCTCGCCGTCGATCTTGAGCACCCACTCGCTGCGCACCTTCTCGGCGGCGGCGAACATGTCCTTGTCCTCGGGGTTGATCACGATCTGCGTCACGCCGTAGTGGTCGCGCACATCCAGGAAGATCAGTCCGCCGTGGTCGCGGCGGCGATTGATCCATCCGCAGAGCGTGACGG
>JAGOUB010000026.1 GCA_018061525.1 Candidatus Peribacteraceae bacterium | reverse complement strand
CCACGGGAGCGCGCGACCCGAAAAAATCAGCGAAAATCTGGAAAGCAGCGCCTAGGCGGGAGATACTCCGGATGCCCCCTCCACCCACCCCGACGCATGATTGTGACCGCCGTCGTCGCTGTCGCCGAGAATGGGATCATCGGTCGCGATGGCGGGCTGCCGTGGCGCCTCAAGTCGGAGATGCGTCGCTTCCGCGAAGTGACGCGCGGCAAACCGCTGATCATGGGCCGCAAAACGCACGAGGCGATCGGCCGCGTGCTGCCCGGCCGCTTGAACGTGGTCGTCAGCCGGCAGGAGGATTTGGAGATTCCCGGCGCGGTCGTGGCCCACTCGCTGCACGAGGCGTTGGAGATGGCGGCCGTCGGCGGCGCAGCCGAGGCCTGCCTGATCGGCGGCGCCGAACTCTATGCCGAAGCCATGCCGCTGGCCCAGCGCGTCATCTTCACACGCGTGCACGCCTCGCCCACGGGCGACGTCTCGCTGCCGCCGCTGGCCGGCGAGTGGCGCGAGATTCGCAAAGAAGGACCCATCCAAGAGGAAGGCGACGAGTTTTCTTACTCGGTCTTCGTGCTGGAACGCGCCTGATCCAAGAGGGTGATGAGCGCCTCGCGGATGACATCGGTGGTAATGGCGACAGCGCGATAGTGGGAATCGCCCTCGATCAGCCGGCGAATGGACTCGGCGAAGATGTTGGCCCGGCCGCGGTCCATGGGCAGCTGGAGCGGGTGACGATTCTCGAAGTAATCGATGACGACATCGGCGATGGCGCCTTTATAAAATCCGTCGACGACGTGGTCGTACCGCATGGGGGCGGCATCGGGCGGGACGGGCGTGGTTGAGGGGTCGTTGGGCATGGGAAGCGGAGAATACCGCCATCGGCGCCGTTGTACAGAGTGCTACAATCCATGGGCTATGTCAGGACATTCCAAGTGGCACAACATCCGGGTGAAGAAGACCGCCGAGGACGCCAAGCGCGGCAAGGTCTACACGCGCCATGCCAAGCTCATCGAGATGGCGGCGCGCAGCGGCGGCGATCCCGACATGAACCCGGGCCTGCGTACGGCCATCGACAGCGCCAAGGCCGATAACGTCCCCAATGCCAACATCGACCGTGCCATCCAGAAGGGCACCGGCGCACTCAAGGGCGCGGCCGCCATCGAGGAGGAGACCTACGCCGCCTACGCCCCGGGCGGGGTGGCCTGCCTGGTGGAGTGCTTGACCGACAACAAGAACCGCACCCTCTCGAACCTCAAGCTCGCCATCAGCAAGGCCGGCGGCACTTGGGCCGAGAGCGGCGCCGTCGCTTGGATGTTCGAACGCAAGGGCTTCGTGGAGGCCAGCAAACCAGGCCTCTCGGCCGCCGGCCTGGAGGAGATGGAGCTAGAGCTCATCGACTTCGGCGCCGAGGACTTGGATCTCGCCGGCGAGGCGCTCACCGTCACCACGGGACCGTCGGAGTGGCCGGCCATCCGCGACTTTTTGAAGAAGAACGGCTTCGAGGTGGCAGCCTCGGGCCTGCGCCTGGTGCCCACCCAGAAAACCGCCGTGGACAGCGCGGAGACGGCTAAGGCGCTCGCCACCTTCATTGAGACAGTGGAGGCCGATGACGACGTCTCGGAAGTGTTCCACAACGCCGAGTTCTCGGAGGCGGCGTTCAAGGGATTGGAGGCATAAAAAAGCCCCACCCGTAGGTGGGGCCCGGCCGCCGAACGGCGGCATGTATTACTCGTAGAACCACGCCTGGAGATACTGGCTCAGATCCCTCTTGAAGCCCAGGCTCTTTTGGCCAGCCTCCGGCTGGTCTCCGCTCTCGGCGTTGTCCTGTTCCACGAACGCGGCGGTGGCGACGATGAGTCGCTGCAGTTGCGAGGAGCTTGCGAGCGATAGGATCAGGTCCGCCGCCTGCTCAGCGAGTACATCGGACAGCTGAAACTTGATCTCCGTATCATCGCACGATCGGACGGCCTGAAGCGCCTCAGTGTAACTCAGGGAAGAGCCGAACAGACCAATCGCGGCGACGTTCCGTTCCAGCCTCTTCAGGTAGGCGCGGACAACGATCGTTCCGAGCGCAGGCCGCTTTTCACTGGCGTCTTGCAGGCCGCGGAACTGGTCCAGCAGCCAGCTGAAGGCCTTGTGCCAGTCGATCTGCTGCTTCTCCGGACGGATCAGGGACCAGACCTCTTCGATCAGCGAAAATTCCGACATACCGACTCCGATACAGTTCTCCGCTTCGTTGGAAAGAATGAGCGATTGGGGCTAATAAAAATATAAACTATATTAGTTATTTGTCAAATTTATTATGCAATCATAAAAAGGATAAAAAAACCGCCCCCCTTGTGGGAGAGCGGCCGGCGGCCGAACCGAAGTTCAGGCCAATGATTAGAGGCTTGCGAGCCAGGCCTGCACGAAGTTGACCAGCTCGCCGATGATGCCGATGGAGGCATCTTGATGGCCTTCTAGCGGCATGCCGTACGAGACCTGGTACGTGCGGGCGGCCTCGATCAGTCCGAGGGCCAGTTCATGGTTAAAATTCAGTCGAACGATGCAGTCGGCGATGTGCTCAGACGTCGCTCTCATGAGACAGGAGCGAACGGGGCTGCCGATATCGAGACTGACGATCGTCTCGATAAGCTTGGCCACGGAGGGGAGCGCGCCCGTCATCTTCATCGCCTGGAGTGCGCTCTCGAGTCGACCTTGCAGGGCACGGGCCGGCAGACGGGCCTCTTCCATCTTCGCCAGCTCGCGGATGTGCCGGCTGAACCATGCCTCCCAGCTGAACGGCTGGGTGAGTTGGCACAGCTTGACGTGAGCATCTTGCAGAGCGCGAAATTCTGACATCGAAACCTCGCTTTCGACTACGACCTTTGAAGGAACAGGGCGAATGGACTAACCACAAAATACAACTAATTTAGTATTTGTCAAATATACCAGGATAGCAAAACCGCCCTCCCGAAGGAGAGCGGCCGGTGGCCGAACCGAAGTTCAGGCCAAGAGGTATTTAGAGAGTCATCAGCCAGCCTTCGGCGAAGTTGGCCAGTTCGGCCATAATACCGTTCGAGTGGTCTTCCTGGCCCGCAAAGGGCTCAGAGAGGAAGAGCTGGTATTCACGAGCCTCCTGGAGAACAGCCATGGAGACGCTGTGAGGCCAGGCGCAGCGAACAAGGATGTAAGCGATATGCGCCGCCGTGACCTGCAGCAAGAGACGGCGGACCGGACTTCCGGTTTCCTGTGCGCGAATCACTCGAATCAGTTCAGGAAGCGTCGGCTCCTGGCCGGTGATCTGCATAGCGGCGTTGACGTGCGTCAAGCGACGCTCGATCACATGAGACATATGACCGCTGGCGCGGATTTCTTCGAATTGGCTGATAACTTCCTGCCAGCTGAAACGCAGGCTGGTCTGGCTCAGGGACTCTTGGATGGCTTCCAGGGACTTGAACTGAGACATTCGAACCTCGACTCAATCGGACCTTGTTGCAAAGGAACGGGCGAATGGACTAACCACAAAATACAACTAATGTAGTATTTGTCAATAGACGCTCAATCCCAGACTGGAATAACGATCTCTGGCTGTCCGAGCGAACTGGACGAGGATGACACCGGCGCAGCGATGACGATGTTTACGACGTCCTCCGAGAGGTTGCCGGCGCTGTCTTCGGCGGTGACGCGCAGGCGGTGACGGCCCGGCGAGTAGCCGGCCAGCGGGATGGTGGCTTCGAACGGCGCGCGCGGGCGCGAGGTGATGAGCTGCTGGTCGAAGTAGAACTTCACGCTCTTAAGGGCGCCCTCGCTCTCGGTGGCGTCGGCCGTTACGACCAGGTCGGCGTCGGGTGCGAAGCTGGCCTCCGGCTCGGGCGAGAGGATGCGCACCATCGGCGCGCCGTCGTCCTCGCCGAAGCGGATCTGGGCGGTAGCAGTCGCTTCGTTGTAGAAGCGATCGAGCACGCGGACCTCCAGCTCATGCACGCCTTCCATGTTGAACGAGCGCGGCAGACGGGCGGTGTAGGTGAACGGCGCACTGGTCTCGTCGAGCACCGGCTTGCCGTCGACGGTGGCGTGCACCTCGCGGATGGACGAGGCAGTCTCCACGTCGAGGCGGATGCGGAAGGTGGGCGCGCTGGCGATGTCGCCATCGGCAGGCGAGAGGATGCGGATGACGGGCTTCTCCAAGCGGCCGGGCGTCTTGCTGGCGTCGCAGGTCTCGGTGGGCACGCGCGGCAGGGTGGCGCCGGAACCGGCGGCCCATTCGGCCACGCCCTGCAGCCACTGCGGGAAGCGTCCCGAGAGCACCGACTGCGGCACCAGGAAACTGCCGGTCTCGGCGGCCTCCGGCGGGCAGAGCGGTGAGGCGAGCGTGTGCGTCACCTTGTCCACCGATACCGACACGCAGGCGGTATCGAGCTGGGTCGGGGCGCGCTCGGACAGGAAGAGCTCGGGTTTGCGCAGGTCGACGGGCGTGCAGTCGCTGGGCAGATCGCCCGAGAGACCAGAGGCGAGCACCGTCACCAGGCCGTCGGGCTGCGTGAATGATGACGGTCCCTCCACCTTGGCGTTGGCCGAGGAGAGGAACTGCTGCCAGATGGGCGCGGCCACGTTGAGACCGTCGGCGCTGGGCGAGAGGGCGGTGTAGTCAGCGTTGCCCACCCACACGCCGGCCACCAAGCGGGGCGTGTAGCCGAGCGTCCAGACGTTGCCCGGGCGGCGCTCCTGGCAGTTGCCGTCGGCGTCGGTCTTGAGGCACTGGTTGCTGGTGCCGGTCTTGGCGGCGGCGGGCGAGCCGGCCACCGTCAGGGCCGCGCGCCAGAAATCGGTGGGGCGGGCGCTGTCGTCGCTCAGGATGGACGTGATCTGGTAGGCGATGCGCGAGTCGAGCACCTGCTCGCCGGGCGCGGCATCGGTGCGGCAGATGGGGCAGGGCAACAGGTTGCCGCTGCGGTCGGTGATGCGGCGGATGGTGACGATGGGCTTCACCTGGCCGCCGTCGGCGATGGAGGCGAAGGCTTGGGTCATCTCGGTGAGCGGCACCTCGGCAGCACCGATGGCCAGGGCCGGGCCGTAACCCTGGGCGGGCTTGCGCTCGCGGGCGGTGGGAGCGCCCAGGTCGGCGGCGAGCGCCAGGATCGGGTCCTCCTCGCCGGCGAGGTAGTAGGCCTTGATGGCGGGAATGTTGCGCGAGGAACCGAGCGCGTTGCGGGCCGTCATCAATCCCCAGAACTGGGAGTCGAAGTTCTGCGGGCGGTAGGCGCCGAGCGTGATGGGCAGGTCGTGCAGTACCGTGCCCGGGCCGTAACCGGCGCGGAAGGCGGCGGCGTAGACGATGGGCTTAAAGCTGGAGCCGGGCTGGAGTGCCGCGCGCGCCATATCCACCTTGCCGTCGTGCTCGTCGTCGTTGTAATCGGCGTTGCCCACGTAGGCCAGGACCTCGCGCGTATCGGGATCGAGCGCCACCAGCGCGGCGTTGTGCGCGCCGTAGAGCTTCACGTTGGTCTCGGCGCGGTCCTTTACGGCCTCTTCGGCCAGCTGCTGTACGTCCCAGTCGAGCGTTGTCTCCACTGTCAGGCCGCCCTCGGCGATCAGCGCCTCGTCGGCCGAATCGGCCAGCATCTGCTCCACCTGCTGCTTCACCCAGAGCACAAAGTGCGGGGCGCGGATGTCCTCGCGGGTGGACTTGAAGACGAGCGTGGCGAACTCTTCCTGCGCGGCGGCGAGGTCCGACTGGTCGATAAAGCCGAGCTCCACCATGTTGGCCAGAACCTGGTCGGCGCGGCCGCCGACGTAGACAAGGTTGGCGCCGGTGCCCACCTTGTTGCCGAGCAGGCCGATGGTGATGTCGTCGTCGGAGAGCTGCGAGGCGTCGGTAATCTGGCCGGCGGCAATCTTGGCGAGCGCGCTCTCGGAGACGGTGGTGTAGCGGTGCGAGCCGTAGGGCGCGAAGTAGGACGGGCGCTGCGGCAGCGAGGCGAGCGCGGCCGACTGGGCCAGCGTCAGGCCCGAGGCCGACTGCCCGAAGAAGCGCTGGCTAGCCTGCTCGATGCCGTAGGCGTTGGCGCCAAACGGGATCCAGTTGAGGTAGAGCTCAAGCACCTTCTCTTTGCCATATTTCCACTCCAGCTCGCAGCCGAGGAAGAGCTCCTTCAACTTGCGGCTGACAATATTCTCGCGCTGCAGGTCGAGGGCGTTGCGGGCCAGCTGGCGGGTGATGGTGGAGGCGCCGCCACGGGAGCCGAAGGTGATGACCACGCGGGCGAGGGCGCGGATGTCGAGACAGCCGCGCGTCTCGAAACGCTGGTCCTCGATGGCGATGATCGCCTTCTTCATTTGGTCGGGGATCTGGCTCTCGGGCACGTAAGTGCGGTCTTGTTCGCCGAACAGGCGGTAGAGCTCGGTGCCGTTGCGGTCGGTGATGACGGTACTCTGCGCGGCAAAGAGGGTCTTGGTCACATCCGGGAGCGTCACCCAAAGGAGCAGCAGGTAGAGCGCAACCAGGACGATGGCGCCGATGCTGACCTGCCAGGGATGGCTCTTTACCCAGGCCCAGGCCTCCAGCGCCTTGCGCTTGAGTTCATCCACATTGAAGCCGCGCGGACGCCTCCGCCGAGGGGGCGGGGTGTACGAGGACAGTGTTGAGTGGGTGAAACCGGCCACGGGCCGGAAGTGTACCAGCGGCCGGGTTAATCCGCAGCCTTTCCTGGCAATTTCCCGTCCAGTTTCTCAAGCCTCTGGACCGTCCCCAAGCACTCGTGGGCGCGCTCGTTTTCGGGATCGAGCTGCAGCACCCGGCTGAAGAGGGCCTTGGACTTGGCGTAGTTGGCGAGCTCCAGGTAGACCACGCCCAGATCGCAGAGCGCGAAGACGTTATCGGGATCCAGGTTGAGCGAGCGCTCCAGCGTGACCACGCCCTGGGGACGCTGGCCGCCGCGGAAAAGGGACCAGCCCAGACGGCGCAGGATCTCGGGATCGTTGCTGCGGAGCTTGTTGGCGCGCTGCAGGTGGTCGATGGCCTCCACCCAGGCCTCGCGCTCGCCGTGTACCTGCCCGAGCGCCGCTAAGCCCAGTGCGCTCGTCGGCTCCAAGGCCACAGCCTGCTCGGCCGCAGCGGCCGCGCGATCGAGGCGCCCCAGTTCCAATTCGTGTTCGGCCACTTGCTCCAGCGCGGCCACGTGGCCGGGGTCTTCCATCAAGATCTCCTCTAACAAGCCCAGCGCCTCGTCGAAGCGGCCAGCATCGGCGGCCTCGGAGGCGGCGCGCAGCCGGTCCGGAACCTCATCCCCCGCCGGTGCGGACGACTGGTCGGGCACGGTTAGGCGTTGGCGGAGTAGATAACGAAGAAGGTCATGCGCAGGATGGCCGCCGCGCCGAGCACGATCGCCATGCCGATGAGCGAATAGATGATCAGGTCCTTGCCGCGGTTCTTCAACGCGTCCTCGCCGCGTGAGGCGACGATCATGAAGGCGCCCACGATCACCAGGGCCGCGCAAACAATGCCGACCGAACGGGCCATGAAGGTGACGACGTTCTCCACCACCTCGGCCAGGGTCTGGTCTGTGCCCAGGTTCACCGTCAATGTGCGCTGCGCAGCGGCGACCGCCGGGATGAAACCGAGCGCGAGGGCCGGGAGCACGCGGGCAAGTCGCATGGACCCAGCATAGCACTTGGCGGCCAATCGCGCTGCAGCAAGACGAGCCGGGTATATACTGCACCCCATGAGTGGCCGCGTTTCCGGCTCCCTCCAATTCCAGCGCGCGGTCCACCGCGGGCTTCGAACGCTTGGCCGCGAGGGACGCGTGATGAGCAGCATGCTGGCCGTGGCCGGCCTCCTTTCACTGCTTGGCGTGCTATTGCTGGGCTTCCTCGCCGTGCGCACCGCCGGCGACGTGCTGCGCGCCAACGCCACCCTGCAGCTGCAGATGGAACCCGGCGCCGATGAGGCGCAAGTGGAAGCGCTGCACCGCGCCTTGCTCGATCTGCCGGGCGTGTCGTCGGCCGTACTCACCACCAAGGACCAGACCTACCAGATCATCCGCCGCCAGGACCCATCGGTCGTCTCGTTCATCGACACCTTTGGCCTGCAGAACCCCTTCCCCGATTCCATCGCCGTCACCCTCGAATCCTCCAACGCCTATCCCGAGGCCATGGCCCTCCTGCAGAACGCGCGCTGGCAGGGCGTGGTCGCCCCCGAGTTCGTGGCGGCGGCCGCGGCGCGCCAGGCCCAGCTGAGCGAAGTACTGCAAGTGACCCGGGCCGGCGGCGACGCCACCCTCGGCATCGTCGGTGTGGCGGCAGGCGTGCTACTGCTCGCACTCGTCTCACTCCTGCATCGCCGCGTACTCCAGCGCAGCGGCGACACTCAGACCCAAATCTTGCTGGGCGCCGCCCCGAGCGATGTCTTCGTGCCGCTTTGGACCGAAGCGATGCTCATCCTTCTTGGCGGTCTCATCCTCGCCGCCGGCGCGCTCGTCGGTCTCGTCTTCGCCCTCCCCTCGCTGCTGCCCGGCGCCGCCCAGAGCCCGTTCGTCGGCGCCGTGACCGCCTCGCTGCAGCCTGCGCTCATGGACCTTGGACCGATCACGCTCGGTATCGCGCTTGGCGCCCTGCCGGTGTTGGCCGCGCTCTCGGCCGCCTTCGGGCTGACGAGCCAGGCAAGCTTCGGATTCCTGAACCGCTCCCACGCCTAAGATGGCCCAAACGTTTTCCGACGAGGCCATCGTTCTGCGCGCCTTCGACCTGGGCGAGGCCGACCGCTTGTACGTGCTGCTCACCGCCCACCATGGCCGTTTGGCCGTGCGTGCCGGCGGCGCCCGCAAGCCCCTCTCGCGCTTGGGCGGCCACCTGACCGTGCTCTCGCGTGTGCGCATCCAGTGGACCGAGACCAACGCCGGCTTGCGCCTGACCTCCGCCCTGGCTGAGCCCTCGCCCGCGCGCGGCTCGCCCTCGGCCGCCGCCTGGTGTGCGGCCAGCGAAGCCATCGAGCTGGTGCTGCGCCTGACCGAAGAAGACACACCTCTCCCCGGCCTGTTCGAACTGCTGCGCGACTACCTTGAAGGCGCCGAATGGGAAGCGCGCCAGCCGCTCTTCTCTGCTCAGCTCCTGCACCTGCTCGGCCACCTGCCGGTGGAACCGGGCGCGATCGAACTCAAAGGCTTATCGATGGAGAGCCAGTCGCTGCTGCTCGAGAGTTTAGCCGGCGCTCCCGCCCGCGAGCCGGAGCCAAACACCATCCGTGAATTGGCGGCGCTCATCGGCCGCATCGCCGAGCCGCTGCTTGCCCGCCCGCTCAAGGCCCAGGCCGTCCGCCTCTCAATCGCCGGCGAACCAGGTCGGCATCTCGTCGGTTAAGGCGCCGCCGCTGCCAGAAACGGGCAGCTCGATGGAAGCCACGCCCACCTGGGTGTAGTTCGGACGCGCGGCGTAGTGCGAGAAGACCGTCTCGATCACGCGTGCCTGTCCCGGCCGATCAATCAGGCGGTACCACTGCGCCTTCACGCCGGGCACGGCGCTGCCCACTTTCTTCTTCTCGCCGGGGGCCAGGTCGGTGGTCAGTTCGGTGCGGTCCGGCGGCGCAGCGACGCGATCCCAGAGGAAGGGCCCCACCACCTCGGCCTGGCGTTCGTCCTTGGTGCCGTAGAAGAGGAAGTACGCCTCGTCGTCGGCCGCGTAAGTCTGGATGAGCAGCGCGCCGGGACTGTCGTTCGTAAACTTCATGTCCACGTTCGGCGGGTAGATCGTGGCGTCGGTGCCCTGCGGGAAGTAGTGGCTCACCGAGTAGCTGTGGTTCTTGCGCTGCACGATCGGGAAGCCGTACTCCCAGATGCCACGGTAGGCCGTGGAGCTGATCTGGCAGAGGCCGCCGCCGTAATCCGGCACGGTCTTATCGCCCTTGATGACGAGCTCCTGGCGGTAGCCGGCGGCCGCGTCGACGGGGCCGAGCACGCCCACAAACGAGAAGACGCTGTCCTTGGGAATGAGGTGCCCGTTGAAGCGCTTCAGTCCGACGTTGATGTTGTGCACGCGGTTGACCGGTGAGTTGCTGTAGTCG
>JAGOUB010000122.1 GCA_018061525.1 Candidatus Peribacteraceae bacterium | reverse complement strand
CAGGTCTACTTATTGGGTGACCAGTAACGCGGGATCATCTTCGCCTTGGCTACGCCGCTGCCGGCCTGGGCAAATGCGCCAAGGGCCTTGAGTTCTTCGGGCGAGAACGGCTTACTACGCTTCTCGGTGAACCCAGCCTTCTTCGCGAGGTCCATGAACATGGCGCCGCGCTGCTTCTCGGCCTCCGCCCAGTCCTGAGGGAACATCTTGAAGTTCTTGCCGCCGAAGCTGAGCGACGGACCCGATTCCGTCGGGTAGTTCGGCGCGTCCTCCGCTAGGTGCGGCACACTCTGGATGTAGTTAAGGTCCAACCGGCGGGCCTCAGGGGAGATCCCTTCGTCGCCGTAGCGATCAGCGGGGACGGTAAGGCGATAGAGCGGGGAGCCGGTCTTGCCGACTTCCTCGCCACCCAGGTTTACCTTCGGCTCCGCGAGCTGCCCGACAAACGGGAGCGACGGGAAGCCAGTCGCCCGGTAGGCGGCGGTCTTCAGCATGCGGGCGGCCTCGGGCTGGCCCTCCTGCTGCTTGGTGGCGCCGTAGTTCTTGGTCTCTCTGACCTTGTCGTCAAGGGCCGCCGGGAACTGCTGGAAGAACCTGGGGTAGAAGTTGCCAAGGAGGCCCAGGGCGTACTCGATCGGCGACTTCTTGCTGGGACCGTCCTGGAACATGCGGATCACGTCAGACGGCCCCTGGAGGAATGGCTTGTCAACGAACTGCCCGACGGTCGCGCTCTTCGCCTTGCTCGCCAGCCTATCGAGCGAGCCGGTATGCGCGTAGTCCTGGAACATATCCACGATGTCAACGGTGAGCCCAAGGCCGGTCGCCATCGGGTCGAGGCGCCGGTAGGAGATACGCTCGTTGGGGTCGAAGATGTTGAGGAAGTTCTTGACGGTGTACGGCTGGAGGCTACGGCGACGCGCCTCCTTCTCGCCCTTCTCAAACGACATCGGGGGGTCCGAGCCGGTAATGAACGGCTCGTCTCCGTCGTCGTTAAACATAGACGCCTTGGTTGCCGCAATGGCTGCCGTTGCCACGAGACCGATGATCTGCGCGGCGGCCGCCCTCGTGCGGATCTCCGCCTTGGACTCCCTGTACATCGGGTCGCCGGGCGAGAAGTCGTTACCGCCCCTGAACACGCCGCGGTTGATGAGCCCGATGCCGGGGGCGAACTCCGCCCCGCGCGAGATAAGGTTCCACGGAGTAGTCAGGAACCACGCCAGCGGCGTGAGCCACGGGTGTTTGCGGCGGATCGAGAGAAGCGTCTTAAGGCCCTCGGCCGTCTCGTTCTTGAACGCCAGGTACTCCGAGCGATTCATCCCGCGGCGCCACGAGTCGGAGGTGTAATCGGAGAACTCACGGTCAACGATGTCGTTGTACTCCTTGGTCCCGACGCCCTCGCTACCGGTCCTATCGCGCATAACCCGCCGGGCGTGCATGCGGGAAGCGGCCAGGGCCTCGACGTGGCCGGAGACCGATACGAAGTAGGCGTCCTCCGTGCCGAGCGCCCGCCCGACATACTGGAGCTTGTCACCGGCCCACTCAATGGGCTCCTGCGTTAGCTTGCTCTTGGCCGAGAACGAGCGCTTCTGCTTGCGGAGCTGGCCTACCCAGTCCGAGCCATACACCTTCTGCTCCAGCTCGTTCTTGCCGGTCTTGGCATAGTTCGCCGCGTCCCGCAGCGCCATCGACTGCACCTTCATCATCTGTGAGGTGAGCCCGGCGAGGTCGGAAGGCAGCACGCCGTCAACCTTAAAGAGCTGGTTGAGGCGCGCCTCGAGCTGCCGGTGCAGCGTGTACTCGACCGCTAGGTTGCCGGCGCTACCGCCCACGTTGGCGGCGTGCGTCTTGAACGCGGAGACCAGGGAGTTCATGCACCACGTCCGCGCCTTCATTCCCATTGTTGCGTTCGCCGCAGACCACTCACGCACCAGGTCGACCATCTTGGCTTGGTCGGTCAGCACCGCGGTCGGGATGCTCTCAACGTCCGGCACGCCCACGTTCTTCTCAAGGAACGTACGGATCTTCTTGAGCTGCTTCGTGGCATCGTCAAGGGTCAGCTTCTCCGGGTTCTTCTCGAGCGCCGCCGTGAAGATGTCGTGGATCTCGCGCTTCACCCGCACGTCGGTCGGGTCGTTGATGTCCCAGCGGTACATGCGCAGCCCGCGGCCAGCCTCGGTGGCGGTGATGCGGAATGCATTGGCGAACGCGAGCTGGCGCAGGTACACGGCCGGGTCGGAGGCCGCCTCCTTGTGCGCGACGCCGTCGTCCATCGCGATCTTGGCGGCGACGATCTCACCATCGGACAGCTTGCCGCCGAACTGCTTCGCTCGCTCCATAACAATATTGATGACGCCGTCTCGGCCGATATTCGCGTAGAGCTGCGCCCCCTCGCGAAGCGTCTGCGAGTCCTTCTTTACGTCGATGATATGGCCGTCTTCGCGCGCCCTATCCACCGCGAGCTGGAGCCTACTGGCCGCCTCGTCGTTGGAGATGGACAGCTTCTTTGCGGGGGCAAGCCCAGACTCCATCGCCTTCTTGACGGACGTCAGGCTCTTGTCGCGAGCTTCCGGGTTCTTGCTGGCCTCCGCGAAGATGGTCTTCGCTTCCTTCGCGATGCCACCAGCCAGCACCGCGCCGACGTGCTGCGACATGGCGTCGACAAGGTCTTCCGGAGTCCGTATCTTGTTTGCCTTGTCGGCCATGAGCTGGGAGGCGACCTCAACGAGATCGCCCATAATGGGCTTGACGAGCTGGTCGTGCTTGGAAGGGGCGCGGGAATAG
>JAGOUB010000121.1 GCA_018061525.1 Candidatus Peribacteraceae bacterium | reverse complement strand
TAAAGAGGAGATGACCGGCGCCACGCCCGAGTTCGAAGCCGGCGTCCGCGCCCGCGCCGACCAGCTGATGGCCCGCATTACCGGCAGCGGTGAGAAGCTCCAGACGGTCGGCCAAGATGTCGGCACCGATCTGGGCGTCGCCTACAACGACTCGCGCCCCTACTTCCGCGACGAGCTGCCCAAGGGCCTCGAGAGCCTCTGGACGCGCACCGCCGCGCAGGGCCCCGTCCGCCTGCAGGGCTCCATCACGCTGCCCGCTTCGGCCGGCCAGCCTGAGATCGAAATTCCCGGCATCTTCATTGCCGAGACCACCGGCCCGCGCGCCGCCACCGGCCGCGTGATCCTGGAGGCCCCGGCCGCCTTCGCGCAGCTCAAGGTGGAGGACCCGACCGCCCAGGTGACCGCCCGCGAGCCCGCCGTGCTGCCTGCCGACACCGACCCGGCCCTCATCGCCGCCATCCGCACCACCGCCCCCGGCTCGCTCGCCACGGTCACCCTGACCGACGGCCGCGCCGGCGTACTCTTTGTCCGCAACTACCAGGCCGGCGCCGAGACCGTCGACGTCAGCCACATCCTCGTCTCGTACAAGGACGCGCTCCGCGCCGAGGCCGGCGTGACGCGCACCAAGGAGGAGGCCCTCGCCCGCGCCCAAGAGCTCAAGACGCAGCTCGACGGCGGCGCCAACTTTGAGGACTTGGCCCGCGCCCAGTCCGACGGTCCGTCCAAGCAGAGCGGCGGCGCGCTGGGCGCCATCAGCCGCGGCGACGTGGCTCCCGCCTTTGAGGACGTGGCCTTCACGGCCGCCCCGAGCGTGGTCAGCGCCCCGATCGAGACCGCCTTCGGCTACCACCTGATCCGCGTGAACAAGGCCCCGGGCCGCGCTCCGGATACCGCCGGCTACGACCTGATCGCCATCGGCAGCGGCGGCCTGCTCAAGGCCCAGACCCTGCTCGACCGCCTGCAGACCGGCAAGGTAACGCGCACCGAGGAGGCCGTGCCCGCCCGCGTGCTCTTCCTGTCGCTCCAGCCCACCGGCTGGAAGGACACCGCCCTGGATGGCAAGCACTTCCGCAGCGCTGCCGTCACGACCGACCCGACGACCGGCCTGCCCGTGGTCCAGATCGCCTTCGATGACGAGGGCGCCAAGCTCTTCGCCGAGCTCACCAAGGCCAACCTGGGCAAGCAGATCGCCATCTTCGTCGGCGGCGAGCTGATCACCGCGCCCACCGTACAGACCGAGATCACGACGGGCATCGCCGTCATTACCGGTTCCAGCACCTTCCAGGCCGCCCGCGACCTGGCCCAGGACCTGAACACCGGCTCCATCCCCGCCCCGATCTACCTGAGCGGCCAGCGCACGATCGAACCCACACTCGGCCAGCAGGCCCTCGACGCTTCGCTCTTCGCCTCGCTCATCGGCCTGGCCGTGACTGCCGTCTACCTGATCGGTATCTACCGCCTGCTCGGCGTGGTCGCCAACCTGGCCCTCGCCGTCTACGCGCTCATCTTCATCGCCCTCATGAAGCTGCCGCTGCTCCTCGTCACCAATAGCTACGTGGTGCTGACGCTGGCAGGAATCGCCGGCGCCATCCTCTCTATCGGCATGTCGGTGGACCTGAACGTGCTCGTCTTCGAGCGCATGAAGGAGGAGCTCCGTAAGGGCAAGAGCCTCAAAACGGCCACCGAGATCGGCTTCGAGCGCGCCTGGCCCTCCATCCGCGATTCGAACATCTCGACCCTCATCACCTGCGCCATCCTGTTCGTGATCGGCACCTCGATCGTCCGCGGCTTCGCCGTCACGCTGGCGCTCGGCATCGTCGTCGCCATGGTCACCGGCGTGACCATCACGCGCTGGATCATGCTCAGACTGGCCGAGACCCCGTTGGCCAAGCACACCTGGCTGTTCGGCGTCCGCCAGCGCAAGGACTGAGCACAACCTTCGCCTCCTCAAAAGACCCGGTTTCGGCCGGGTTTTTTTAATGCGATCACATTATTGACATAGTAAGTTTTTAGTATATTTTAACTATTAGGACTACGCGTCCTGACCGGTCGTTCCCAACAACGGTCCAGTCCCCCCCAATCCCGAATGCGGAGAGAGATTCATGAAGGCGAAAGTGCTGATTCCCGTGGTCGCTATCGCGGCCCTCCTGATCGTGGCGGCCATCGGCCTGCCGAACCTGTTCAAGGCCGCCGTGCCCTTCCAGAGCAAGGACAACACGAAGCTGGTCTTCAACCAGGACGAGACGATCGTCGCCACCGCCACGCGGGGCGAGGGCGTCCTGCTCTGGTCCACGGCGGGCACCAAGCCCCCCGTGCGGCTGGCCGAGTCCGATCTGGCGATCCCGCTGTGCTTCCAGCCCGACGGGCAGACCCTGCTGGCCGAGCAGAACGGCGGCCTCGCCTACTGGCTCCCGAACGGCGCGCGCGTCGGCCTCGGTCAGAACACCAAGCCGGCGCGTGTGCGCTCGAACTTGCGGGAGGCGGCGTATAGCCAGGACGGCAGCCTGATCGCCCTGCACCACAGCGACAAGGAGAAGACGCTAGAGATCGTCTCGCACTACGACACCACCATGCTCTTGGAAGTGAAAGGTGCGGAATGGTTCTGCTGGTGCCAACAAGACATCGTCGCGGTCGGCTTCGAATCGCACCTGGAGCTGTGGAGCGTCAACGGCGAGAAGAAGCTGAAGACGCTCGACATCGGCGGTGGCAAGGAGCCCGCCAAGATCCAAGGTCTCTGCTACAACAAAGAGCGCAAAGCGCTGATCTGCGTCACGCAGCGCGGCGACGTCTACCAC
>JAGOUB010000025.1 GCA_018061525.1 Candidatus Peribacteraceae bacterium | reverse complement strand
TGGGAAGCCAGGGGTCGAGCAGTGACGTGATGGGCAACGTGTAGCGCTGGTTCATGCACCACGGCATGTTCGTGATCGCACCCACCGCGGCGTACGCGCGGCTCACCTCGTTCCAACGCTCGCGCAGCGCGCGCAAGCGTTCGGCTTGTCCCTCCGGGCGGCCGAGCACCGCCTCCGCGTCCAGCTTCCACTGTTCGATCGCCTCCAAGCTCGCGCTCCTGGCCTGCAGCAGTCCGGTCAGCGTCTTGGTCAGCTCGGCGCGCAGGCTCGCCGCTTCCTCGATGCGCGAGGCGTACTCCTCCAGCCGTGTCAGGAATTCGGCTGCCTCCGGATGGCTTCCCTGCAGCGTGCCGATGTCGCAGCCCTGGGCGCCGATCTCCTCGCGCGTCAGGTACGTGCACCAGCCCTGCGCCAGTCCGCGCCAGTCTTCGGGTTCGCCTTCGGGGATGAGCGTCGGGATATCCTCCTGCTCCACGCGCAGCACCACGTCGCGCTGCAAGAAGGCGGCCACGCGTCCTACCAAGTCTTCGCCCACCCCCAGCTGCACCTCGAACGGCGCAGTCGGGTCGGTGGCGGGCGCATGCTCGGGGATGCCTTCGTTGAAGAGCGGGTCCTCCGCGTCGGGCGCCAGGTCGGGCAGCTTGGGCAACAAGATGTTCACGCGCGGCTCGGCCAGCGCCTCCGCCATCACCTGTTCCAGGGTGGCCCACCAGGTGGTGATGATGCGCAGCTCGCCGGTCTCGTCGAAGTCGGTCATCGTCGCGCGATGCAACTCGGGCAGGGCGCGCAGACCGGCGCGGTCCGTCTCGGGCAGCGACAGCACGGCCTCGGGCAGCGCGTCGCGGCCGGTGTCATCGGAGGCGTGCAGCAGCGAGAAGGCGCCCGCCAAACCCTGGAACCAGGGCGAGAGGCCGGCGTTGCGCGCGAAGGTGGTGAAGGGATCGTCGGGATCCGTCGCCGGCAGCTGGCCCATGCCGGCCTGCGTGCGGGGCATGTCGTCAGACTCGAAGCCGATCACGCAGCGCGCGTCACGGCCGTCCTCCGGGTACTCCAGTGGGATCGTCTTCGTGCGCCGGTCGAGAGGGTCGAACTCGTCGTAGAAGCCGTAGCAGGCGGCGACCGGCTCGGCGTAGTTCCGGTCTTCGGGCGCCACCTCGGTGTAGGCGCGGCGACCGGCCATCGCCCGGTACAGGCGGTGGAACGAGGCGTACACGCCGCCTACCGGATTAGCCTCGGGTGCGCCGATCGACGCCATGCATTCGCCCATGCCCACGACCAGGCTTGGGTCTATCTTGTCGCCTTGCTCCTTCAGCCGACGGAGTGACGCCGTCCGGCAGCCCTGCCAGGTGGCGGCGTCGTCGGAGGGTAAGTTCGAAAGGTTGGGTTTGCCCACGTCCAGGTCGGGCACTTGTAGGAGGCAGATCGGATCCTTCGACTCCTCCTGCACCGGTTGCAGGCCACAGCGGCATTCCTCTCCGGCACAGGGGATGCAGTTGGGAAAGGCTGGTGCGGGAAGGGTGGTGTCGATGGGTTCGATGTATTCCTCCGTTTCGCCGAAGGTGAGTGGCTCGCCTTGGTCGTTGAACACCGGGTCCAGCGTGTCGTACCAGACGAACTGCCCGTCCTTCTCAAACACGAGCCCGCCTTTATAGAGTGAGAGCATCGCCGGCTGCGGTGAATCCGGCAGAGCGCCGCCGGTCAGCGCGCTGAGCGAAGTGTCGCACTGGTCGGTCCAACCGTCGGTGCACGTCTGCTTCATGCACCAAACCGCGCAGCCGATGCCGCGCTTAAAGTCGCCGTTCATCACGGCGCAATCGGGATACGAGAAACCGTTTAAGGCATCGCAGAAGTTATTGCAGTCGTCGTTGGTGGTCAGGCAGGGCGGGTCGTCAAAGCCCGGTGCGGAGACCACTTCTAAGATGCCGCGCGTCAATTCGTAGGGCGATGTCACAATTTTCAGCAGCGCATCCTTGTCCGGCTCGCAGCGTGTCGAAAGGCCCACAGCTCCCTCGGGGAACTGAAGGCCGTCATCCAGTTGGCCGCCAAGAAAATCCTTGAGCGCCAGCCCGCTGCGCGGCGCCGCCAGCGGCTGTCCCGATCGGCCGGGAAAGCCCAGCACGGCCGTGACGCCTTCGCTCAAGTTGAAGCCGACGCTGTCTTGCACGATGCCGCCGCACTGGCCGGCCGCAGCCGCGCCAAGCACCTCTTCGGTCCGTCCGCGCAGCTCCTCCAAACTCGTCGGCTCGGCCGAATCGAGCAGCAGCGGTTCGCTCGCCAGCGCCGTCGCCGAAGCCAGCACCAAGGCCAGGCCTGTGGCCAGGACAGGCACGAGCGGCCGGGGCGCGGCGGGGAGGGGTCGCATCTCTTCTCTTGGTTATCTATTGTGCCGCGCCTTCCGCCGCAGCCCAAAGCGGTTTTCGCCCTTGTCGTTGACAGAATTCGCGCAGCGTTCGCATCAGTACATGCAGGCACTATTTTTCTTTTTCTTGCAATCACAGAGAGTTGCAGCCGACGGTGTCCGGGCGTACACCATGGACAACACCACCGGTCGCTGCCGTGGCATCCTCTATTTCTTCTTCCCCCTCGTGGCATGTTTTCCCTTAATCGCGTGAACATCATCGGTTACCAGACCCAGCCCGTCGACGTCCGCACGACGCCCGGCGGCACCACGGTCACGGACCTCAACTTGGTCGTGCCGTATTCCTTCAAGTCCGATTCCGGACAGATCATGGAAGGCAAAAGCTTCCACACCGTCACGGTCTGGGGCCCGATGGCCAACATCGCCGGCCAGTTCGTGAAGGCCGGTTCGCAACTCTTCATTTCCGGCCGCCTGCAGACCGACAGCTGGGAAGATGAGAAGACCAAGGAGAAGCGCAGCAAGACGAAGATGGTCGCCCTCGACCTCATCCTCCTCGATCCCAAGGACGGCGCCATGCCGACGCCCGAGAACGCCCGCCAGCTCACGAGCTGCCTCAACCGCGCCGACCTGCTCGGCAACGTGACGCGCGATCCGGAGCTCCGCACCACCACCAGCGGCCAGAAGGTCCTGTCGCTTGGCCTGGCCACCAACGACCGTTGGAAGGATAAGGCCGGCGTGGCCCAGGAGCGCAGCGAGTTCCACAACGTCGTCGTCTGGGGCGACCTGGCCGACGAGTGCCAGCGCACGCTCAAGAAGGGCAGCAAGGTCTTCGTCTCCGGCCGCGTGCAGACGCGCAGCTTCGAGACCCAGGCCGGCCAGAAGCGCTACGCCACCGAGATTGTGGCCGACACCATCTCGCTCGTGGGCATCAAGAACCAGACCGCTCTCGACGCCGTCCGCGCCGATGTCTCAGAGGGCGGCAGCCCGTTCGGCGAAGAGGCTCCCGGCCGCCGCGCCGCTCCCGAGGCCTCCGCGGCCGTGGGTGTGGGCGCCGCCGGCATCCCCGATATCGACTACGGCAAGAGCGAGATCAAGGTGGAGGACCTGCCGTTCTGAGAACTGCGATCCGAAAAGGCCCGGTTACCCGGGCCTTTTTGTTGTGTCAAAAAATCCCCGGGCGGTAGGCCGCCCGGGAAGTGTTGGCGCGTGCGTCACGCGCCGGTGAAGATGTCGCGGAGCAGGGCGTGGACCAGGCCGAACGCCAGGAACACCTCGTCTCCGCCGCCAGACTTGGCGAGCGCCTGCTCCAGCTCGCGGGCGTGGGCGATGTCGGCCTCGCCGTGCGTTTCCAGGTATCGGACTTGGCCGAGTCTCAGCATGTTCGCCACTTCTTTGAGCCACGGCACGAACGCGAGCGAGGCGTGTTCCAAGCCTGTGATCAAGGCCAGGCCAGGAACCGGCTGCCGGCAGTGCGCGTCGATCGCGGTGATCCAGGGCTGGCAGCGGGCGACGTGCGACTCAATGCGGGTGATGTCGCGTTCGCCGACTTCGATCTGGGCCAGGAACTCCCGCAGCAAGCGGGGATGATCCTCCTCGATCTCGCAGAGCAGGTTGTCGCGGCAGGCATCGCGGCCCGCACCCGGCGGCTGTGCATCGTGAACGATGGTGAGCCAGGGCACGAACTTGTCCGCAAACAGACCGTAGGTGCGCACGATCGCGCGGAGGCGGGCCGGCTCGAGGCTGGCGGGGTTGGGCAGGAGGCGGCGGACCTCCTCTTTAAGGTCTCCGACTTTCTGGATGGCCACGGGTTCTCTCCGACGGGTGAAGGGTCAGGATTTGGGCGACGCCGAACAATCATGAACCAAACTGCTTGTTTGGCAATCCCCTCAGTGCTGCTTCACGATCTGCCCGTCGTTGCCGTAAAGGCGCATCTCGATGCCTTCGATGCGCGGTACTTTCTCGCGGATGAGGGCCGTCATCTTGAGGACGTCGTCGAACGTTGCCTTGCCCGCGTTGGTGAAGAAGTTGCAGTGCTTGGTGCTGATCTCCAGGTCGCCTACCTTCGTGCCGCGCAGGCCCGCCGCCTCGATCAGCTTCCAGGCCGGCGTGCCGTCGGGCAGCGACTTGAAGGCCGAGCCGGCCGTCTTGAGGTGCGGCTGGGTCTCGATGCGCTTCTGCAGTAAACGCTCCACCTCCGCCTTCACCTCGGCGCCGGGGCGCGAGGGCACTTCGAGCTGGGCCTCCCAGACCACGAGAGCTCCGGCAATCTCCTTAAAGCCGCTCTCGCGGTAGCGGAAGCGGCAGGCCATGGGCGAGAGCGTCTGCCAGCGGCCTTCCATGAAGACCGTCACGCTGCGCACGTAGCTGTCGATCCACGTTCCGCCGAAGCCTTGGCCGGCATTGCCGATAATGGCGCCGCCGATGGTGCCGGGGATGCCGGTGAGCGCGGAGAGGTCCAGGTCCTTCTCGGCCAACTCGTTGATGAGCGAACCCAGCGTGACGCCGGCGTTCACGGTCACGGCGTTGCCCTCGATCTTAGTCTCAGCGTTCTTGATGCGGCAGACGAGCGCCTCGATCACACCGTCGGCGAAGACGGTGTTGGAGCCGCCGCCGAGCATGACAAGCGGCAGTCCGCTCTCCGTCGAGTAGGCCACGGCCTGTTCCACATCCTCCTTTGTAGCCAGTTCAGCGTAGGCGCGTGCCTGGCCGCCGATGCGCATGGTGGTCTTGGAACCGACCGGAACGAGGGATTGGATCTCCATAGTCCCCGAAGTATACCACTCGCCGCCGCCGGTATCCTGTATAGTCCTGCGCGATGCGCACCCGTTTCCCGCCCTCCCCCACCGGCCTCCTGCATGTGGGTGGTCTCCGCACTGCCCTCTACAACGAGCTCGTCGCCCGCCAAACCGGCGGCACGTTCGTGCTCCGCATCGAGGACACCGACCAAGAACGCGAGGTGGAAGGTGCTGTCGAGGACTTCATCGACTGCTTAGCTTGGGCCGGCCTCGTCCCCGACGAGGGCGTCTCAATCAAAGACGGCAAAGTCTCGGAGCGCGGCGACCACGGCCCCTACACGCAGTCGGAGCGCACGGGCCTCTACCGCACGCACTGCGACAAGCTGATCGAGGGTGGCCACGCCTACCGCTGCTTCTGCACCAAGGAGCGCCTCGACGAGATGCGCAAGAAGCAGGAAGAGCGAAAGCAGGCGCCGATGTACGACCGCCAGTGCGCCAAGCTCTCGGCGGAGGACGTGGCTGCCAAGATCGCTGCCGGCGAGCCGCACGTTGTCCGCCTTAAGGTGCCGCACGAGCGCACGGTCGAGTTCGAGGACGCCGTCCGCGGCACCGTTGCCTTCAAGGGGCATACCATCGACGACCAGGTGCTCATGAAGAGCGACGGCTTCCCCACCTACCACCTCGCCAACGTCGTCGATGACCACCTGATGGAGATCGACCTGGTACTGCGCGGCGAAGAGTGGCTCAGCTCCACGCCCAAGCACATCCTGCTCTACGAGGCCTTTGGCTGGACGCCGCCGCGCTTCGGCCATTTGCCGCTGCTGCTCAATGCCGACAAGTCCAAGCTCAGCAAGCGCCAGAACTCCGTCTCGGTCCGCGAGTACATCCAGAAGGGCTACCTGCCCGAGGCGATGATCAACTTCCTCGCGCTGCTTGGTTGGAACCCCGGCACCGAGCAAGAGGTCTTCACCAAGGAGGAGCTCGTCGCGCAGTTCAGCCTGGAGCGCGTGCAGAAGGCCGGCGCCGTCTTCGATCTGCAGAAGCTCGATTGGCTGCAGGGCCAGTGGATGCGGAAATTGCCGGTCGAGGAATTCGCACTGCGCTGCCGCGAGTCGGCTAAGGGTGAGCTGCCGGAAGTGGAGAGCGACAAGGACTTTGCGTCCAAGATCGCGCTCATCCGCGAGCGCGTGACGTTCTTCGCCGAGGCCGCGGCCATGCTCCGTCCGTTCTACCGCGCGCCCGACTCGGTCTCCGTCGAGCTGCTCGCCAACCCCAAGCAGAAGATCACGCCCGAGCTGTTGCCCGAGATCCTGGCCACGCTCATCGCCACGCTCGAGGCCGTGCCCGCCGCCGACTGGAACGACCAGGCGCTGCTCGCGCTGCTGCGCGCCAAGGGTGAAGAGAAGGGCTGGAAGCTCGGCCAGACGCTCTGGCCGCTGCGCGCCGCCCTCACCGGCCAGCCATTCAGTCCCGGGGCCACCGAGATGGCGGGAATCCTGGGTCAAAAGGAGACATTGGCCCGCCTGCAGAAGGCTCAGTGAGATATTTGACAAATACTAAAAATAGTATAATTTAATGATGTCCGTGAGTACGGATGCCGTGGCAAAACCAATGTCGCGGCGGTTACACCCGATCATTCAGAAGAAGGAACCGGTCCCATGACCACCCCGGCCAACCCCGTCATCAGCAGCGGCCCCTCCCTGCAGATGCTCCTCGCCGCCCTCGGCGACGGCTCCTCCGTCACCTTCGTCATCGACGGCGAGTCGGTGCCGTTCCGCCTCAACGGCATGCAGATCGAGAGCGGGGGCCGCAAGATCTGGTTCGTGAACGGGTACAACACCAGCAACAAGCACATGCGGTTGTACTACAAGACGGACTCGCAGACCGGCAAGGTCATGACCGACTGACGCCAGTCGGCCACACGAAAACCGCCCGCTCCCTCTCCGAGGGAAGCGGGCTTCTTTTTGATGGAATGAAGAATCGGTACATATTCAAAATTATAAATATATTGTATAATACTAATATCCGTCTCAGACGGATGTTGCGGCCTTCGGGTTGCAGCGGATCAAGACTGCTCGTTCGGAGAATCGGTCGATGACGTTCTCGGAAGTGACTCACGGTCCCTCGCTGGACAGTCTCTGCAATGCGCTCGCGCGCGGCCACGGTTTGGACTTCCTGGTGGATGGCAAGAACTGCCACATCGGAATTAACGCTGTGGCTATCATTGAAGGCACGATGCGCCGCGAAGTGCTGATCCACGGCATGCTCGGCTCGGCCTACACGGCGGCCGAAGGCGAATTCGTCTGCCGCTACCACGTCGAGACTCGTCAGGGCCGACCGTTCTCCGCCTGACAGTCACGATCCCCGACCCGCTGCTACATGCAGCGGGTCTTTTTGCTCTTCCGGCAGATGACAAATGGAAAGTTTAGTGTACCGTACGCGCATCCGTGCGTGCACGGGCCGCTGCCCAAGCGGTAGGAACAACTGTCTCCGCCAGAGGACCTTCACATGACCGTTACCACTCCCGTTGAGACCATCGTCGATGGTCCTACCCGCTACAACCTGCTCATGGCGTTGAGTAATCGCCACCTCCAGCTCTTCCAACTGGAGACGGCGGGCCGCGTCGGCCGCCGCATCGATGCCATCCGCGTCTTCGATCCCGACTCGCCTCTCGGGCACAGCTTCCTGATCGACGTCTACGATCCGGAGGCCCGCCAAACCGAGACCTGGTTCTACGACACGCAAGAGCGCGCCGGTGCCACCGCCCCGCCCGCGAAGCGATGAGCGCGCCGAACCAACCCCTACTGCCACGGCCCTGCGCCGTGGCGGTTTTTTCGTGTGCTACACTTCGGCCATGGACCCCTCCCAGAGCGATCTCGAAGTGCCCCTTAAGAGCGATCCCGTCCGCGCCATCGTCGAGGGCAAGACGGCCGTCTCGTTCCAGTCGCTCGTGGGCTTGGTGCTCCAGCGCAAGGTGCTGAGCCTCTTTAAGCAGTGGGGCAAGGAGCCCATCATCATCTCAAGTGAATTACTCACGGCTATCGCGGGCACGCCCCAGGACAACGCCGACAACCGCCAGAAGCTCGTGCTCGTCACGCTCACCATCGGCGTGGTCGTTGGCGTCTTCGCCACCTGTGTGGTCGGCCTGGGCCTCGTGTTGCTGCGCGTGCCGCTGGGTGTGCGTGAGTTCGGCATCGTCGCCGGCAGTATCGCTGCGGTCTCCCTTGTCGGCTGGCTGGGCATGAAGGTCCAGGGCAAGAGCTCGGCCGAGCAAGTCACCGAGACCATGGAGAAGGTCGCGAACTTCCTCAAGTGAGCCCGCCCGTAACGAAAAACGCCGCCCCGATGGACGGCGTCTCTTGATCAGTCTTGGTTGCCGCTCACTTCGCGACGGCCGTGAACGTCACGGGCGTGGTCGGGCGGTCCTGGGAACCGGTCTCCACCGAGGCGATGGCGTCGATCACCTCCAGGCCGGAGGTGGCCTTGCCGAAGATCGTGTAGTTCGGCGGAAGCGGGTAGTCCTTGTGCATGATGAAGAACTGGCTGCCGTTCGTGTTGGGACCGCGGTTGGCCATGGCAATCACGCCGCGCTTGTACTCCATCGGCGCCACAATCTCGTCGGGGAAGGTCTCGCCGTAGATACTCTCGCCGCCGCGGCCGGTACCCTCGGGATCGCCACCCTGGATCATGAAGCCGCTGATCACGCGGTGGAAGGTGAGGTCGTCGTAGTAGCCCTCCTTGGCGTTCGTCACAAAGCTGGTGACGGTCATCGGGGCGCGATCGGCGTCGAGCTCGAGGACAATGTCGCCCTTCGAGGTCTTGAGCGTGACGACGTGCTTGCCGGTCATCAGGGTGACGCCGGAGAAGGTCTTGGCGGACATGGCGGAAGAGGAAGAGGAGGAGACGGGAACGGCGGACGAAGAGGCGGAGCTCAGCACGGCACCGGTGCCGTAGGGGTCGTTCGTGGTGGTGGTTTTTGGTGTGCAGCCCATGAGCAGAAGCGCCAGGGCGAAGAGAGGCAGGAGAAACTTAACCATAGGACTCCACGCTACGGACGGGACCCCGGGTTTTGCAAGGGTCTTGAATACAATTTTTCCTCTTCACCGAGCCGCTCCCGCCTTCAAGACCAGGCCCGCGATCAGGCGCGCGGCCTCGGGCGACTGCAGTCCGCGGACGGCGGTGCGCATGTCGCGCAGCTTCGCTTCGTTGCCAATGAGCCCGAGCAGCGTCTCCGGCAGCCGCTCCAGGTCGCGCTGGCGCAGCAGCACGCAGCCGCCGCCGACCGCCGCGCGCTCGGCGTTCTTGAGTTGGTGGTCGTGGGCCAAGCCCTCCAGCGGCACGATCACCGCCGGCGTGCCCGTGGCCGCACACTCGCTGATGCTGCCGGCGCCGCCGCGCATGAGCGACAGGGCCGCCGCGGCGTAGAAGTCGCCCATCGCGTCGCCCGAGTGCGGCGCGGAGAAGTATCCCGCCTGCGCCGGCGCGGCGCTCTTGCCGGGGCCCGTCAGGTGGATCACGTCCATCGTCGGCAGCAGCTGCGGCAATGCGGCGATGAGCGCGCGGTTGACCGCCTCGGCGCCCTGGCTGCCGCCGGTCACGAGCAAGATCGGCTTCTTTCCTTCCAGTCCCGTTGCCTGCAGCGCCCGTTCGCGCGAACCGGCGGTGATCTCGGGGCGCACCGGGTTGCCCGTCACCACTGTGTTGGGGGAGCGCAGGCCCGAGTCGATGCCGAGGCACACGGTGTGCGCCAATCTCCGTACCAGCGAGGTACCGCCGCCCATCACCGCGTCGGACTCGTGCACCACGATCGGCACGCGCCGGAGCGCTGCCAGCAGGCAGACCGGCAGGCTGACGAGGCCGCCCTTGCTCAACACGGTCGTGGGTCGGAAGGCCTGCAAGACGCCCGCTGCCCGCCAAAAGCCTCTCGCCAGGCTCCACGGTAGCCACAGCGTCCGCCACGGGTAGGGTGCGAGCGCGTACGGGATCTTCTCGCGCGCCAAGAAGGCGGCGTCGGTGCCGCGGTCGGTGGCCAGCGCGAACACCTTGGCCGATGGCTCGAGCTTTTCAATCTCGCGCCAGACCGCCACCAGCGGCGCCAGGTGCCCGGTGGAACCGCCGCCGACAAGCAGGATGCGCGGGGTTGTCATGACTTCAGGAAGAATCCGCCGCGCTTCTCGCCGCGCTTGGGGCGTCGCGCCGTCAGTGCCTGTTC
>JAGOUB010000120.1 GCA_018061525.1 Candidatus Peribacteraceae bacterium | reverse complement strand
GATCGAGGTCTACATCCCGACCGACATCCAGAAGTGGCTTGTTGGGATTACCCCGAAAGGCTCGCGGGTCGATGAAATGGTCACGGCCATTCTGACCGATGCCTACCTTGACGCGCAGGAGGGCAAGGAATGATCCGAGCCATTGCAGACGGCGAAGTCGTCACGGAGCCCGGAAAATTGTGCCCTGTCCCAGGATGCGGGCGTCAGCGGAATGGACGGAGGCTGTGCGATAGACATGCGTATAGGCTGCGGCGCTATGGCAGCGTCGACGCTGGAAGGGTGCGCGTCGGTTTGGCAGATGACATTATCTCGGAGGCGATACGATCCGACACTGATGCCTGCATCATCTGGCCGCTCTCCACATCGCATTGGGGATATGCCTGTCTGAAGCGGGGCGGGACTAGCATTAGGGTCAGCCGCGTTATTCTTGAGGCGACGATAGGGCCTCCTCCTACTCCCGAGCATCAGGCCGCTCACTCCCCGGTTGTTTGCCACAATCCACGCTGCATCAACCCGCGCCATCTCCGGTGGGCAACACGATCAGAGAACCAGAGCGACACACTTCTCGATGGAACGAAGCCAAGAGGGGAAAAGCACGGCAACAGTCGTCTTTCCGATGATCAAGCACGAGAGGTTCTGCGTTCGACGGAAAAGACACATGCGATGGCAAAACGCTTTGGCGTGCATCCAGAAACTATCAGAAAAATTCGGAACAGGAGTTCGTGGGCATGGCTCTGATAACACAACTGAATGATGGGGATATTGTTTCTCAGGCAGGGGCATTCCGTGTTTCGATGGACCACTACCACTCCCAGAACATTTGCCCTGGCCCCTCAATATCCAGCTCTGGACTTCGCAAAATTGTCATGGAGAGCGAATGGCACTTCTGGATGTCGTGGACCGGGAACCCGAACCGCTACCCCGACAAGGAGCCGGGCGACGGCCTCGTGCTCGGGAAAGCGGCGCACTGCCTGCTGCTGGGCGACGAGGTGTTCGACGACCTGTTCATCTATGTCCCGAAGGATGCGCCGCGTCGGCCGACCGCCACGCAGATCGCCGCGTTCGAGCGGGATGGGAAGTGGAGCGATGCCGCCGCGCCAGGGGCCTCGTTCTGGGCCGAGTTCGACAAGAAGGCCGCGGGCCGCCTGCTGCTGACCGACGAGCAGGTGCAGAAGATCGGCTACATGGCCGAGAACCTGCGCCGGAACCCGCTGGCGACCGAGATGCTGACGGGCGGCATGACCGAGGTGTCGATGGTCTGGCAGGATCCGATCACCGGGGTCTGGCTGAAGTCTCGGCCCGACGTGATACCGGACAACGGCGCCGACTTCGCGGACCTGAAGACGTTCGCCCCGCAGAAGCACGACATCGCGCGTGCTGCGCAGTCGGCCATCACCGACCATGCCTATCACATGCAGATGGCCCTCGCGACCATGGGGGCCGAGGCAGTGCTGGGCACGACGGCGACGGAGTGCGTGCTCGTGATGTGCCAGACGACCGCGCCCTACACCGTGACGCCGGTTCGGCTGGACGAGGAAGCCCTCTACCTGGGCCGCGTCATGATCCGTCACGGGATCGACCGCTTTGCGCGCTGCCTTGAGACCGGCGTCTGGCCGATGCCCGTCGAGGACGTGCTGACCTACACCATCCCGCCGTCCATCTCGGGGCGGCTCTACGAAATGCAGGGCGACGGACGCCTGCCGTATCTCGAAAGGACGACCGCATGAACGACCTCACCACGCAGGACCAGGCGCCGCCGAGGCCGCCCATCGTCCTCTTCAAGCAAGACCTGATGCGGCTGAAGGAGGCCGGCGAGTTGGACATGCTCCCGGCCAATGTGTCCTTCGACGCATTCAAGAACGCGGCCATCGTCGCGCTGACAGACAACCCGGCGATTTTCTCGTGCAACCGCGAGAGCCTGTTCCGGTCGATCCGCCGCCTTGCCGCTGCTGGCCTCGTGCCGGATGGGCGGGAGGCCGCCATCGTCCCGTTCAAGGGGCAGGCTCAGGCGATGCCGATGGTCTACGGGCTCATCAAGGTCGCGCGGAACAGCGGCGAGATCGCCTCGATCTGGGCCGAAGTCGTGATGGGCGACGAGACGTTCTCGATCAGCATGGTCAACGGGGAGCGGAAGTTCGAGCACGCGTATGACCCGCTGAACCGCAAGGGCGAGATCAAGGGCGCCTATGCCGTGGCGAAGCTGAAGGACGGCACGGTCGAGATCGAGGCCATGGGCCGCGACCAGATCGAGAAGCGCCGCCGCTCCAGCGCCAACCAGCGCAGCGACAAGCCGGAAGGCATCTGGGGCCAGTGGTACGACGAGATGGCGAAGAAGACCGTCATCCGCGCGCTGGTGAAGCGCCTTCCGATGTCCAGCGAGGACATGCGGCGCGTCATGGTCGAGGACGACGACTTCAATCAGGCGCGCGACGTGACGCCGGAAGAGAAGCCCGTCCGCCAGAACCTCGCGCAGAGGCTCCAAAGCCGCACGGAGAGCGCCGCTCCGCTGTCGGGCGAGGTGATGCCGCCCGAGACGCAGGAAGCGCCGCCCGCGGCCTCTGCCGAGGCGCATTGGGCCGAAGCCTACGAAGAGTTCGAGGACGGCACGCCGGGCTCGGTCGCGTTCGACGAGGGCGCGCGGGCGTTCAACGAGGGGAAGCCGCGCTCGGCCTGCCCCTATGACGAGGGGACCGAGGACGGCGCTGACTGGCTCGGCGCGTGGCTCCAGGCACGGAGGGCGGCAGAATGAAAAGTCTCTACGATCAAAACCCGGAAGTCTGGGGCGAGTTGGCGTCCAAGGGGCGCGGGTGTCTCGC
>JAGOUB010000119.1 GCA_018061525.1 Candidatus Peribacteraceae bacterium | reverse complement strand
CCTGCATCTGCTGCGGGGCCATCAGTACGAACGGCGCCGTTCGGCAGGGCTTCATCGTCAGACCCAGGCGGCCCGCCCGCTCCCCGAGGCTTCCCATTCTGACAGGTGATTCGGTCACGAGGCCGCCTTGGATCGCTTGTTTCCACCACCAGGGGGCTCTGCGACCTCAAAGCGCAGCAGTTTGCCGCCACGCCGGCGTTCCAGGGAGGTCACATGGCTGCAAGCCGCTACTAGCGCCGCTTGAACCGGCTTGTTCGGCGATGGCTTGAAGCGGATCGTCACCGTCTTGGCGTCCTCGATTTTGGTGCCGGGCGCCGCGAGGACGTAGCGGATGAAGCCGTCCAGAGACATCCGGTTCCCCCCAAAGTAACGACGCAGGGCGGCCTCCGCCAGCAACGTGAACCCGAGCTTGAACGTTGTCATCACCAGATCCAGCTCCGTGTCCGCCTGGTAGATCGTCTTGCGCGAAGCCAAGACGGCCTCCTTCTCGGCCAGCTCGGGAAGCTTGTCGCGCAACTCCGACAGCTTTGCCACGGCTGCCACATGGGCGCTCAGCGCCTCGGCTGCCCGAGACTGGGCCTCGGCGAGGTGGTCGCGCTCGGTGATCAGGGCGTCGACCTGACGGCAGGCGACGTCGGGATTGAGGACATCTTGGAACATCACCGCCGCCATCCGGCCGTCCTGTTTGGCACGGCGCGCCTCAACCTTCTTGACGGCCTTGCGCGCCTCTTTCAAGGCGGCATAGGCCGTGGCGACAACAGCCTCCTGGACTTCGACGCGCTTCTGGAGCCGCTTGACTTGGACGGCGAGCTTGTCGAGCTTGGTGATCACCGTGACGTTCGTGACGAGTTGCTTGCCGTAGCCGTGGATGCTCTTGAAGTGCGCCCCTTGGGAGAGGGTGCGGAAGCGCAGTTCCTGCTTTGGCCAGCGCGCGAAGTAGGCGTCGGCGACCTCGCGGGCGTCGAAGGTCTCGTGAGTGACGCTGGTCGCGAGCACCGTGAGGTGGCCTGCGCGAACACGGCGCAGGAGCACGACGCGGACCTGGTACGGCGCCTTGCTCTTGGCGGCCAACGTGAAGGTGCCTTCCGCGATCTCGTCGTCGTCACGGTAGGGCGCCCAGGCCGAGAGCCCCTCGACGACCTCGGGGCTCGGAATCTGGTTCTCGCGCAGAATGGTCACGTACTCGCGTTTGGCCGCGTCCAGCGCCCGCAGCAGGTTCAAGGCTGCGCCCTCGCCGTCGATGACCAGGATCTTCCCGACCATCCAGTCGGACCCGACCAGCGCTTCGAGGCGGTCGAGCAGCGGCACGGCTTGCTTGACCAGGCTTTCATGGCCGCTGGTGGCGTGCCAGTAGAGCGGCGTGCCCATTCCCGTGTGCACCAGGGCCTGCTCCACGCAGGGCATCACCCGGCCGTTGCCCGAGACCTTGCCGCAGCGCGTGAACTTGTCGGTCCACAGGGCCTTGTTGCTCGCGTCCAGGTAGAGGCACAGCGCCGCGGGCTTGGTGTCTGCGTCGGGCTCGTTGGCCACCCAGAACCGCGCGTGGGCTTCGACGAGCGTCTGGCCGAGGCCCAGGTACTTCAAGTCGCGCAAGAAGCGATCCAAGGTGCTGCCCGCGTACGCCGTTCCGCCGATCTCGGCGAGACCGGCGTGAGCTTGGTAGGTGTCGAGCGCCAGGGCCCGCCCCGTGTCCGTCAGGTACGGTACGGCCAGGAGCGCGCTCACCTTGCCCGCCACGGTGGCCTGTGCCTCGGTCGCCAGCCGGCGGGCGCCGAGATCCACTTCCTTGCGCTTGAGTTCGACCGATCGCCAGGCCGGGCCGAGCGCGGCTTCTCCCTTGAGATGGGCGGCGTTGCTCTCGGCCGTGAAGTGCCCGGCGGCATCCCGGCCCACCACCAGCGTCGGCTCTGCCGGCATCACGGCCGCCGCCACGACCTCGCGTGCGGCCGCCGTGATGACCGACGTCATCGCGGCGCCATAGCCCAGTTCCTCGTCGGCCAGGCGCAGGAACTCGGCGCCGGCGTACAACAACTCCTCCTCGACCGACTTCGCGGCCTGGAAGCCGAAACCGCCGCCGCGAGGCCGGTTGAGTCCCTCAGCCAGGAGGACGCGCTTGATGACGGCGGGGCTCAAGGTGGTGGCGAACCGGCTGGCAAGCACCTCCGCGATGCGTTCGACGGGGACGTCTGGATCCGCCAGGCGCATCGCGCAGATGACGTTGCGGACTGCCGGCGTCGCCTTCAATGGCTCCGGCGTCGGCAGCCGCCGTTTGTCGAGCAGACCCGGGAGGCCGTCCGCCTGAAAGCGCCGCAGCTGGCCTCGATACGTGCTGCGATCCATGTCGCCGCCGAACAGGTAGAGCGCCGAGACCTCTTCCATCCCATTGTCCTTCGCGGCCTCGACGGCCTGAACGACCGCGAGGCGCGCCTGCGCCTGCGCCCATCGCCTTTCCCACACGGCCGCCGGCCACGCGCGCTTCAGGGCTTCGAGAGTGGGGTCGAGCGGGTCGGCTTCGGCGGCCATGCCAAGGGCTCCGGGTACAACGAGGCGGGGGCGTTCTCCCATGAGATCCCAGCCGCGATCCGCCGTCAACAAGCCTGCATGATCCCCGGAAGCGAGCGAGGCAACAAGATGATCATGCTGCGCGGACTTGAGCAAGTCTCAGGCAGCCCCGACCGAAGCCCCTGACTGTCGATTCGTTGAGACCAAGGTCCCGTGCGACCTGCGTAGCACTTCTGTCGCCGGCGCGGCATAGCCCGACGACCTCGGCCTTGTACTCATCCGTGAACTCGCGACGTTTCGTCGGCATGCAGACATCCTCTCATCCCCATTGTAGCGGGGCAGGTGTCCATGAAATCGAGGGAAGG
>JAGOUB010000118.1 GCA_018061525.1 Candidatus Peribacteraceae bacterium | reverse complement strand
TATTATTACTTCCTTTCTTATACACATGAAGTTCCTGTGCCAAACCTCGGCAATCCTCCAGGCGCTCCAGGTCGTCACGCGGGCGATCGGCGCACAACAGGCGCTGCCCATTTTGGGCAACGTGCTTCTGAAAGTGGAAGGAAATAGGTGCACGCTCAGTGCCACGGATTTGGAACTCTCGATCGTCAGTTCGATCGACGCGCAAGTTGAAGCCGAAGGTTCGTTAACGGTTCCCGCCAAGGCGCTCTTAAACTTCGTGCAGTACAACAACGACGCCGAAGTATTATTCGAAACGAAAGACGGTACGCAGCTCAAGTGTTCGTCGGCCAAGGCCAAGGCCAATCTCGCCGGTGAGGTTGCCGCGGACTATCCCGCCATCCCCGCCATCGAGCGCCAGAGCGTGCTCGTGGTCGACAGCACCCTGCTCCTCGACGCGCTCCATCTCGTCACGTTCTCGTGCGCCCGCACGGCCCTGCGCCCGGTCTTGTCCGGCGTCTCGGTCCGCTGTGAAGGCGGCGAGCTCATCCTGGCCGCCACCGACAGCTATCGCCTCTCCGAAATCCGCCTGCCGCTGCCCGGCGACGCGGCCGCCATTGCCTGCATCATCCCGGTGAAGGTGCTCGACGAACTGCGCTCCGTGCTGGCCGGTAAGAAGGCCGGTAAGGGCGAATCGTCCCCCACCGTCGAGATCGTCCTCAGTTCGCAGCAAGTCGAGTTCAACGTCGGCTCCACACGCCTGCTCTCCCGCCTGATCGAGGGCAAGTTCCCCGACTACAAGCAGATCATCCCCAAAGAGACGCCGGCCCTGATGCAGTTCCCGACGAGCGAGCTCATGACGGCCGCCCGCCGCCTGCACTACTTCGCCAAGGAGGCCAACAACAACCTGACGATCCGCTCGCAGGCCGGCAAGGTCTCGGTGACCACGCCCCAGACGGCCTTCGGCCGCGACGAGGCCGAGGTCCAGGCTCAGGTCTCGGGCACCGACACGCGCATCGCCCTCTCCTCCGCGTACCTGCTCGATTTCCTCTCGCACGTCGGCGGCGACACCGTCGAGATGAAGGTGAGCGACGGCATGCACCCCGCGGTCTTCGCGATCAGCGGCGTGCCGCAGTTCCTGCACCTGATCATGCCGTTGCGTTTGCCCGAAGAATAAGCGATAATAGGGGCGTACCTTCCTCGTAATCGGGGAGGGCAAAATCCCGTGTTCGGCGGATGAAAGCATCGCTCCTCATCGGAACCAGTACCCACCAAGAGTTGTCGGGTCTGCTGGACAAGCACCGGCACCTCACAGTGTCGGGGGCCGGTAATGAGACCGCAAAAGCGATGTTGGTCGCGCACCTGCGTTCGTTCGGCAAATCGCCGTCGCTGCTGGTGGCCCAGGATGACACGCAAATCGAGGCGCTCGCCCACTGGCTGCGCTTCTTCGAAGAAGAGATCGCCGTGCTGCCCGCCGAGCCCGACGGCGCGGGCGGCGTGCTGCTCACGCCTGCGCTGCTCCAAGGTTTCCTGCAGTTCATGGAGGGCGACCGCACGGTCTTCCTCGCCTCACGCGCGGCCTACGACGCCGAGCTGCCGCTCTACAAGGAGCTGGTGGAGCGCCGCCTGACGCTGGAACCCGGCGCCGAGATCGCGTTCACGCGCTTTGTGGAAGAACTGCTGGAGCGCGGCTACAGCCACGGTTCCGACCAGTACTTGGCCCCCGGTGAATACCGCCGACTGGGCGACACCCTCGACATCTTCCCCATTCAATCGGCGCACCCGTATCGTGTGGAGTTCCACTTCGACACGGTGGAAAAGATCGCGTCCGTGGACGCGTCGGATCTCTCCAAGACCGAGCCGCACAAGGGGCCGCTCCACCTGCTGCCGCTGTCGTTCGCGCACACGGCGCCGCTGGGCCAACAGTTGCCCGAGAAGTCGCTGCTTATCCTGGACGACCAGGACGACGCCGAGGCGCCGCTGCACCGCAAGACGCTGCGCTTTACGTCGTTCCCCGAGGGCCGCGAGCAGCACGCCCACCTGCGTTACCTCTCGATCCTCAAGTTCTACACGCTCACCGACTTCCTCAACGATCTTAAGGACAAGCTCCACCAGAAGTGGAACCTGGTCATCGTCAGCCGCCGCAGCGACGAGCTCAAGAACATCTTCCGCGAGGAGTCGATCCCGTTCGAGGCGCCCGAGAACCAGCGCCTGGGGGCGGTGACCGTGCTCGCCTCGGGCGAGGAGGACCTGCTCCCCCACTCCATCCAGAACCCGGACCTGCAGTGCGCGCTGCTCACCGACCGCGAGATCTTCTCGCTCAAGAAGCAGGGCCGCGAGCGCAGCGTCCAGAAGCTCGCTCTCGACTTCATCACCTCGCTCTCCGCCGGCGACTACGTGGTCCACATGGAGCACGGCATCGGCCGCTTCGAGGGCATGACGCAGAAGGTGATCGACGGCGCCATGCGCGAGTACCTGGAGCTCTCATACGCCGAAGGTGACAAGCTCTTCATCCCCGTCGACCAGGCCGACAAGCTGAGCAAGTACGTGCACGAGGAGGGCGACGAGCCGGTGCTCACCCGCCTGGGCACGGCCGAGTGGAAGAAGATCACCGAGAAGCTGAAGGAAGAGACCAAGGAGGTGGCCAAGGAGCTGCTCAACCTCTACGCCAAGCGCGCCGCTGCCAAGGGTTTCGCCTTCGCCCGTGACCAGTCGGCCGAGGAGAAGTTCGCCGCGAGCTTCCCCTACGAGCTCACGCCCGGCCAGCGCAAGGCCATCGAGGACATCGAGCGCGACATGGAGGACGGCCACCCCATGGACCGCCTCGTCTGCGGAGACGTCGGCTTCGGCAAGACCGAGGTCGCCATCCGCGCCGCCTTCAAGGCCGTCCGCGGC
>JAGOUB010000117.1 GCA_018061525.1 Candidatus Peribacteraceae bacterium | reverse complement strand
CCACCCTTGGCAAACCACCCCTGCCAGGGGCGCCAAACGGAAATCTCTCGTGTCCTGCACGAGGAGACCAAGTGGGTTTCGTGAAAACCCTTCCGCGAAAGCCATCCGGCTTTCGCTGCCTCCAACCTAGGAGGCCCCGAGTCCGTTCAGTCCCGTGTCGCTGACCGCCCTCGCCTTATCCGAGACACCCTATCCGCAAACAGAAAATGAAACAGAAATATTCCGTCACCGTGCCCGGCTTGGGCATGACCTTCTCCTCCGGCTCCATCGCCCAGCTCGCTGGCGGCGCCGTCAACGTCAACGTCGGCGAGACCAACGTCTTCGTCACCGCCTGCGCCGCGCAGACCATGCGCCCCGGCCAGGACTTTTTCCCGCTGACCGTTGACTACCGCGACAAATACGCCGCCGCCGGCCGCTTCCCCGGCGGTTACTTCAAGCGCGAGGGCCGTCCTTCCGAGCGCGAGATCCTCATCTCCCGTCTCTGCGACCGTCCCTGCCGCCCGCTCTTCCCCGAGGGTTTCCTCAATGAAGTGCAGATCATCGGCCAGCTCTTCTCGGCCGACCTCATCAACGATTCCGACATTGCGATGGTCAACGGTGCCAGCGCCGCCCTCGCCATCTCCGATATTCCGTGGAACGGGCCGATCGGCTGCGTCCGCGTCGCGTTGATCAACGACCAGTTCGTCGCCAACCCCACCATCGAGCAGATGTATTCCTCGTCGCTCGACCTCATCTACGTCGGCAACCAGAAGGACATGCTGATGATCGAGGGTTCCGCCGACCAGATCGCGGAAGCGAAATTCGTCGAGGCACTCGCGTTCGGCCACCAGGCCATCCAGCCCGTCATCGCCGCGATCAAGGAGCTCCAGCAGCTCGCCGGCAAACCGAAGGCTACGTTCAAGCTCGTCGGCGCCACGCCCGAGGCCCGCGCCATCATCGAGCGCGTTGTCCCCGCTGAGCGCGTCTCCGCCGCCATCTTCGGCTTCGAAAAGAACGTCCGCTCCGCGAACGTCAAAGCTCTCAAGGAAGAGGCCAAGGCCGCTCTCCTCGCCGAACTCGGCGAAGGCAAGTTCACCGATGTGGACCTGAGCGTCGTCTTCGAAGACCTCCAATACAAGGCCTACCGCGCCACCGTGCTCGCCAAGGGCACCCGCTCGGACCACCGCGACGCCAAATCGCTCCGGCCCTTGCAGGCCCAGGTCGGCGTGCTCCCCCGCGTCCATGGTTCCGCCATGTTCCAGCGCGGTGACACCCAGAACATCGCCATCGTCACCCTCGGGCCGACGAAGGAAGCCCAGGACATGGACGGCCTCACCGGCGGTGCCACGTCGAAGAGCTTCATCCTCCACTACAACTTCCCGCCGTTCTCCGTCGGCGAGGCCGGCCGTTTCATCGGTCCCGGTCGCCGCGAAATCGGCCACGGTGCACTCGCGGAACGCTCCCTCGTTCCGATTCTGCCCCCGGAGGATGTGTTCCCTTACTCCATCCGCGTCGTCTCCGAGATCATGGCCTCCAACGGCTCGACCTCGATGGCTTCGATCTGCGGCGGCTGTCTGGCGCTCATGGACGCCGGCGTGCCGATCACGGCTCCCGTCGCCGGTATCTCCTGCGGTCTGATGACTGAAATGGACGCCAACGGTGCCATCACCAAGTGGACCACCATCACCGACATCCTCGGCGAGGAAGATCACTTCGGCGACATGGACTTCAAGGTCGCCGGCACCACCAAGGGCATCACGGGCTTCCAGCTCGACCTCAAGATCAACGGCCTCCCGTTCGAGATCGCCAAGACCGCGATCTTCCAAGCCCGCGACGCCCGCATCGAGATCCTCAAGGTCATGCTGGGCTCGCTGCCTGCGCCCCGCGCCGACCTCAGCCAGTTCGCGCCGCGCATCCAGACCATCCAGATCAACCCGGAAAAAATCGGCCTCCTCATCGGACCCGGTGGCAAGACCATCCGTCGCATCACCGAGACCACCGGCGCGCAGATCGACATCGCCGACGATGATTCCGGCAAGATCTTCATCTATTCGAACAACGGCGAGGCCATGGCCCGCGCCATCAAGGAAATCGACGGCCTCTGCGGCGGCGGTTCCGGTGGCGGCGAAGGCGGCGGCGAACCCATTGAGATGGGCAAGATCTACACCGGTCGCGTGACCGGCGTGAAGGACTTCGGCTGCTTCGTCGAATGCACCCCCGGCAAGGAAGGTCTCTGCCACATCAGCGAACTCGCGGATTTCCGCGTGCGTCGCACCGAGGACGTCGTCAAGGAAGGCGACTCCATCACGGTGAAGTGCATCGGCATCGACGAGCGCTCCGGCAAGGTCCGTCTCAGCCGCAAGGCCGCGATGAAGGACCTCGAGGCCCAGAAGCCACAGGGCGGCGAAACCGCCCCGGCCGCTCCCGCTGCCGAGTAAGGTGGCGCGCGTTGCCCCCAACGCGCCTCCCTCCCTCCTCTCAAAGCCGCGACTTCGGTCGCGGCTTTTTTGTGCCCGCACGGTCGCCCGACTCCCTTCACTCGGCATTCGCATTTTGAGCTTATCGCTTTCCGCTTATTGCTTTCAGCTTTCTTCATGAAGCTTCTGGTCACCAACGACGACGGCATCGGCTCCCTCTTTCTCCACGAGCTCATTTTTGCGCTGCAGGCCGCCGGCCACGAAACCTATGTCGTCGCACCCGTGGTGGAGCAGAGCTGGACCGGCGCCTCCAAGACCCGCAACCGCCCCGTCAAGTCCGGCGCCGTCAACCGCGGTTTCGGCTGCCCCACCTGGATGGTGGACGGCACGCCCTCCGACTGCGTCAACATCGCCCTCGCCCACCTGCTGGGCACCAAAGTTGACGGCGTCGTCAGCGGCATCAACGTCGGCTTCAACTGCTCCCTCGGCTTCATCCTG
>JAGOUB010000024.1 GCA_018061525.1 Candidatus Peribacteraceae bacterium | reverse complement strand
CCGCGAGATCGTCTACACGCGGCGCCAGAAGATCCTCCAGCGCATCGCCGAGGCCGAGGCCGGCCAGAGTTCCGCCGCCGAGGCGGGCGCGCTGCACGGCGACATCGTGGCCACCATCGAACGCGAGGCCCGCGCCATCGCCGCCGCCCACACGACCGAGCGCGATCCCGAGAAGTGGGACCTGGCCACGGCCATCGCCGCCGTCGGCGCCTTCAATCCGGAAGCCGCCAAGTCTCTGGATATCGAAGCGCTCAAGAAGCTGGAGGACCGTGCCGAGGTTGAGGAGAAGCTCGTCACCGCCCTCGTCGGCGCCTACGAGCGCGCCTGCGCCGCCGCCGACCCCGTGGCCGTGGGCCGCGCCGAGCGCGTGGTCACGCTGCGCTCCATCGACACGCACTGGATGAACCACATCGACGAGATGAGCCACCTGCGTGAGCAGGTCGCCTTCTCGGGCTTCGCCCAGCGCGACCCGCTGGTGGAGTACCAGGACCAGGGCTTCCGCAAGTTCCAGCAGCTGATCGCCACCATCGACTCGACCATCGCCCGCATGCTGCTGCAGGCCGACTTCTCGCAGTTCGCCGCGCCCGTGCGCATGGCGGAGGAGCAGCCGCAGAACCTCATCACCAACGCCGACCAGATCGAGGCCGAGCTGACGCACACCGGTGTGGGCGTCGCCGCCGACCAGTCTCCGTCCGCCGCTCCCGCCCGCCGCGTGCCGCTCCCCCACGAGCGACCCTCGAGCGTCCGCGTGAAGGCCCCGCCCGCACAGGCCGCCTCGGCTGCCGAAGTGGGCCGCAACGATCCCTGCCCCTGCGGCAGCGGCAAGAAGTACAAGAAGTGCCACGGCCAGGACGCCTGAGCGGTACACTGGCGCCGTGACAGCCGCACGCGACATCCTCGGCCATGCCTACGCCCGCGCCTCGCTGGAGGCCGACCTCAAGGCCGGCAATCTGGCGCACGCATACTTGTTCGCCGGTCCGCGGCACGTGGGCAAGTTCGCCGTCGCCCATTGGTTTGTGCGCCGCGTGCTCACCGAGGGGCTGGACCCAGACGCTGCTGCCGAACTGACGCGCCAGCTCGACCGTCTGATCCACCCCGACCTGCTCGTGCTCGACCAGCTCTGGATGGACGAGATCTGCGACGACTGGGACGTGATCTCCAAGACTTCGAACGTGCCGCAGGAGCACCGCGCCAAGCGCGAGCCGCCGATGAAGACGGACACGATCTCTATCGACGACGTGCGCGCCATCCAGGAGAGATTGCACTCCACCGGCGCCGGCACACACCGCTTCTGTCTCATCCGCTCGGTGGAGCGCATGCAGGACGAGGCCGCCAACGCGCTCCTAAAAATCTTGGAGGAGCCGCCGCCCGGCCGCATCTTCATCCTCACCACCCAGCAGCTGGAGGGCCTCCTGCCCACCGTCGTCTCACGCTGCCGCGTGCTGCATTTCTCGCCGCTGCCGCACCAAGAGCTTTTGCCCCTTCTTAAAGACGAGAGCGAAGAGGAGAAAGGCTTCCTGCTGCACTTGGCCCAAGGCGCACCGGGCGTGCTCAAGCGCCTCTTGGCCGATCCCGACTCGCGCCGCACCGAGCAGGCGCTGCACACCGCCGCCCGCGCCTTCTACGCCGAGCCGAAACTGATCACGCGCCTCAAAACGCTGGAGCCGCTGGCCAAGCGCGGCCCCGATGGGGAGGACCTGCTGCGCCATCTCTTCCTGGCCCTGCGCGAGGAGGATGCCGCCGCCCGCCTGCGCCTGACGCCGGCCCTGCTGCGCTTTGCCGCCGACCTGGAGACCAACACCCACCGCGGCCTGCTTTGCACGCGCTTCGCGATGGAAGTGGCTGCCTGAGAGATTTGGTCAAAGGAGAGGGTAAACAGGCGAGAATCGCCACCGATCAAACCCCGCTTGATGCCTACCGTGACACAGAACGGACTATTGGCAAACGGCCGCCGTAGAGTAGACTCCGGGCATGGATATTCGGTATCGCATCAAGGGCGGCGTCCCGCTCCAGGGCGAGGTCATCATCAGCGGCTCCAAGAACGCCACGCTCCCCATGCTGGCGGCCACGCTCGTGGCCGACGGCGAGACCGTGGTGGAGAACGTCCCGCGCCTCTCCGACACGCTCGTGATGCTCGCCATGCTCGAGCACCTCGGCGCCGAGACGAGCTTTGAGGGCTCCACCGTCCGCGTCTCCACCCGCAACCTTAGCTACAAGCCAATCCCGCTCGAATTCACCAGCAAGCTCCGCGCCTCCATCGTGCTGCTCGGCCCCATGCTCGCCCGCTTCGGCGTGGCCGAGATGGCCTACCCCGGCGGCGACGTCATCAGCAAGAAGCGCGGCGCCGAGGCCCACACCTCCGCCTTCGAGCAGATGGGCGTGGTGAACATGAGCACGCGCGACGTGCTGCACCTGCAGGGCAAGCCCAAAGCCGGCCACGTCATCCTCCCCGAATTCTCTGTCACCGCCACCGAGAACGCCGTCATGGCCGCCGCCCTCACCGAGGGTGAGACACGCATCGACCTGGCCGCCATCGAGCCCCACGTCCAGGCCGTCTGCAAGATGGTGAAGGCGATGGGCGCCGAGGTGGAAGGCATCGGCACGCACACCATCATCGTGCGCGGCAAGTCCAAGCTCTCGGCCGTCAACGTCCGCGTCCCCTTCGACTATCTGGAGGCCGGCACCTTCACCGTCGCCGCCCTCGTCACCAAGGGTAAGGTGCGCCTGCACGACATCGACCGCGAGGACCTGCTCCTCTTCCTTGAGACGCTCAAGAATGCCGGCGCCATCTGGACCTACGACGCGGCCGCCAAGACGCTCTTCATCGACGGCGAGCTCTCGATGCTCAACGCCCTCCAAGTCAGGACCAACATCCATCCCGGCTTCCACACCGACCTGCAGGCCCCCGTCGGCGTGCTCATGACGCAGTCCAAGGGCGTCTCGCGCATGTTCGAGCGCCTCTACGACGGCCGCCTGGGCTATCTGTTCGAACTGGAGAAGATGGGCGCCCACATCGAGATCCTCAACGCCCACCAAGCCCTGATCATCGGCCCCACCCCGCTCAAGGGCCAAATCGTCTCCAGCAACGATATCCGCGCCGGCGCGGCGATGGTGGTGGCCGGCCTCTGCGCCGAGGGCGAGACCGTGATCACCGACGTCCGCTACATCGAGCGCGGCTACGATCGCTTCGACGAGAAACTGCGCGCCCTGGGCGCCCGTATGGAGCGCATCATGAATTCGCCCGCCTGAGTCGCGCCAGTTCGGCGCGGCCGCTATACTCCACCCGATGCTCACCTTCTCCGCCCTGTCCGGTTCTGCTTTCCGCCTCGTTGGCGCCGGCCGCAATGTGACGGTCTTCGCCGACAAGTCCGTCGACGCCAAGGACCTGCTCCTCAAGTCGACCCCCGAGGAGACCCCGACCGACGGCACGCTGTCGTGGCCCGGTGAGTACGACCGCTCCGGCATCGCCATCAAGGGCGTGGGCCAGGAAGACGGCCAGCACGTCTCATTCGTGATGATGGCCGACGACGTCCGCGTGGCCGCCATCGCCGGTCCGCTGAAGGATTGGTCCGAGCAGGAGATCGAGAAGCTCGGCGAGGTCGCCGTGCTGGTGGTGCCCGCCGAAGACGCCAAGAAGGTGCAGGCTCTGGTCGACGAGGTCGATCCGCGCGTGCTCGTGCTCGTGCCCGGCGCCAAGGGCGCGCTCGAGAACGACGTTCTGAAGGCCGTCGGCGCGCTCGGCAAAGAGCAGGTGGCCGAGTACAAGCTGAAGGGCATGCCTCAGGAGGGCCGCGAGGTGGTAGTGCTCACCAAGTGATTACGCTCCGCTGACCAGGCGTTCCTTGGCTTCTTTCGGGAGCCGCTTTACCGCGGCCTCGCGTTTGCGGACCTCGGAGAGCGTGGCGAATTCCTCGTGGTAGACGAAGCGCAGCGGCAGTCGCGACCGCGTGTACTTCGAGCCCTTGCCGGCGTTGTGCGTCGCCTCGCGCTCGGCCAGGTCCAAGCACGTGCCAGCGTAGAGCGAGTCGTCGGCGCAGCGGGCGAGGTAGAGGTAGTGCGGCATGATCAGTGGAGTTTCTCGCCTTTTTTAAGCATGGCCAGGAGCGCATCGAACCGACGCTGTCTGGTCTCGGGCTTCTTGGCTGTGGTGAGGCGCCAGGCGATGGCGTAGGTGTTGGCCTTGTTCAGGGTCGCGAAGGTCGCGGCCGCTTTCTTGTGCTTCTGGACGGCCAGCACGAAATCCTCCGGCACGGACATGTTCTTCGGCGAGTCGTAGGCGGCGTCCCAGCGGCCGTCGGCCTTGGCGGCGTCGATGGCGGCCTGGCCGGCGGGCGTCATGCGCCCCGCCTCGGTGAGACGCGCCACGAACTCGCGGTTGCGCTTGGACCAGATGCTGCGCGGGCGGCGGGGCGTGAAGCGCTGGATCCACGACCGGGTATCCCCCGGCTTCGCCTGGCCGTCGATCCAGCCGTAGCAGAGCGCGACATCGAGGGCCTCGAGGTACGTGACGGACTTCTCGCCGGAATCCTTCTTAAAGAACCGGAGCCAGATGCCGGGCGACGAGGCGGCATGCTTCTTGAGCCAGGCCTCCATGGCCTTGGGCGTAGGGAAGGCGATGATGGGCAGCTCAGGGGCGGGCATCAGTCGAGTGGGAAGAAACGCGCGACGGTCTGCCCTTCATGCTCCACCGTCTCCGACCATTGGGACAAGGGCCGTGCCCACACCGCGCCATCGGCCTCGGCGCGATAGACCACGAGCGGCTCGTGCGTGGCTTCGAGCGTGGCGACCGCGACCACCTCGTAGCGGCCGCCCTTGTAGTGGCGGTAACGCTGGCCGGGGAGAGGGGCGGCGGGCATAGCCGCAGTCTATCAGCGATCGGTTTTTGCGCAGCCAGAAGGAACATGCGGGCAAGGGCTTGAGATCAGGCCACCCGATTAGTTGCATTATTTTATATATCTTGTACAAAGTACGATGGCTAGTTTTTGGCCGATCAATGACTCCAAACCCTCCGAAGCGCCCCATCGAAAGTGTGACTGAAGCCGCCACTCAGCGGCAGGTCGACGCGCGCGAAGCTGCCGCGATCCAATCGATGCGCGAGGTACTGCGACTGGATGTGGAGGAGACCATGGAAGCCCAGGAAACGGAAAGGATCCAAGGAATGATGGAAAGTACTAGTGCCCGATTACAAGTCGCCGCTTGCGAGACGCGGGAAGATTTCCTGGCGCTGTTCGCGTTGTACGGAGTGGATGAAGACATATGGAGGAGTTCCAATGCCCTTCAAAGAAGTACGGCACGGGTTTTATATCGTCATGTACGGGCGCGCTTCGGGAACTGGAGTTTGTTCCTGACATTCATGGGACCAAAAAGCGCGCAGGCGATCGACGAATCGATCTTGAGGCTGCCCTATACGAAGCAGGTCGCCGCCTGCCAGACGCGGGAGGATTTCCTGGCCTTGTTCGCGTTGCATGGGCTGGATGAGGACACGTGGAGAAGTTCGGGACAAATGGAAAGGGCGGGCTATCAGGGCCTCTCTTTAGCCATACGGAATTTTTTTGAGGAACAAGGCGGCTGGGCAGGATTCCTCGCCTTGATGGGACCCAGAAGTAAGCGGCCCATCGACGAGACGCTCCTGAAGCAAAACTACGTTGAGCAGGTCGCCGCCTGTGAGACCCGCGAGGACTTCCTGGCGCTGTTCGCGCTGCACGGATTGGACGAGGACATATGGAGAAGCTCTGAATCCTTGAGAAGGAAGGGCTTTGATGGTTTATACGACGCCATTAGGGGAAAATTCGAAGAGCGGAAAGGTTGGGCCGGTTTTCTCGAATTCATGAATCCCCAGAAGGCAGATGGAAGCAAGATCGACGCATCGATCTTGAGACTGCCTCATACGAAGCAGGTCGCCGCCTGTGAGACCCGCGAGGACTTCCTGGCGCTGTTCGCGCTGCACGGATTGGACGAGGACACGTGGAGGAATTCGGATGCTCTGAGAAAGGGATACCAAGGGATATGCACGGCGATCCGCCAGAAATTCCGCGAACAAGGCGGCTGGCCGGGATTCCTGGCCTTCATGGGACCCAGGAGCAAACGCCCCATCGACGAGACGCTCTTGAAGCAGAAGTACGTTGAGCAGGTCGCCGCCTGTGAGACTCGCGAGGACTTCCTGGCGCTGTTCAGGCTGCATGGTTTCCAAGGAGACACCTGGCGGAATTCAGGCTCGCTTCTAGAAGCAAGTCTCAAGGGACTATTGAATGCCATTACCGATCGCTACCAAGGGAGCTGGAGGAATTTCCTTGCCTTCATGGACCTGGAAAAAGAAGAACAGAAGATCGATGAATCAATTAAAAAATTGCCATACCCCCAGCAGGTGAGCATTTGTAAAACACGCGCGGATTTCCTCTTATTGTTTTCGCTGTATGGATTAACGGAGAGGGTATGGAGAAACTCGGCGATGCTTAGGAATGCCACATCATCAGGCTTTTATACGGCTATCAAAAATCGGTTTGATGGTGGTTGGCCGGGATTCCTGGAATTCATGGGCCCCCAAGAAAAGACACCGATCAATACGTCTATTCTTGAACTGCCGATGAGCAGGCAAGTAGCCGCCTGCGAGACGCGAGAGGATTTCTTGGCGTTATTCATATTGCACGGGCTAGACAAAGACACATGGAGAAATTCGCAGGCTATCAAACAAACCCGCGCTGGAGGTTTATACCAGCCCATCCTCGATAGATTCCGCGACCAAGGCGGCTGGGAAGGTTTCCTCGCCTTCATGGACGGCCGCGATGAGGCCTCGCTGGAAGCACGCATTGAGAGCCTCGGCCTGCAGGACGCCATCGCCCTGCTCGCCGACAGCCCCGGCAAGCTCCGCATGTTCTTGGCGGTCAATCACCCCGAACTCCTCGCCGAGGAGGCCGACCGGCTGGTAGCCCACGCGTTCCGCCAGCTCCACAACCGGCGCATCTTCGAGTATGGCGACTTCGAACAGCTACTCGAACCCTGTCAGCTGACTCGAGCCTTGCCGGCTCATACGGGCGAAGGAACTGTCCTACTTGAAGGCGTCGCCCCCGGTGCCGACAGCTTGATTGTGGAAGGCGCAGTAACCTCCCGCCGCATCCGCGTCGGCGAGGACGGCCACTTCCACGCGCGCGTCGCGCTCGCGATTGGGCAGCGCAACAACCTCCGTCTCATTCCCCTCCACCATGGCAACCGGCAATCCGGACCGGCGCTGCAAGCCGTGGTCCACCAAACTGGGACGCCCGACGACATCGAGGCGTTAGTAGGCCTGCTCAACCAGATGGGCCGCGAGACGCTCGATGAGATCCGCACCGATGCCGGCCGCCAGGAATTCGTCGTCCGCCAGACCGAGCTGGCACTCATCCGCAAGTTCGCCGGCAGTTTTGAGTGCGGACGCGACTACGTCCAGGAGCTCATCGCCAAGTCGACCAGTCCCACCGTCCGCACCGTACTCCGCAAGGTGCTGGCCCGCTTCCGCGAGATCAACAAGGCGACGTACCCCAACGTGCGCGAGGACAGCCCGCTCTACTTCTTCCAGAAGTACTGTGTGGCCGAGATCCAGCGCCGTATCGCCGCGGGCGAGCGCGGCGTGGTGCTGGCCAACGACCCGGGCCTAGGCAAGACGCGCACCGCCCTTGTGGCCGTGAACGGCGACCCCGCCACCATCATCGCGCCGAACGCTGTAGTCACGAGCTGGTCCGAGGAAGCGGCGCGGGCGCTGCTGCATTCCGACATCCTAAGCCTCCAGAACAGGCGGTACGACGAACGTCTGCAACTCCTGCGCGATACCGACGCTACCCATATCGTGACGAACATCGACTATCTGCGCGCCAGCGAAGGTGACGAACGCTACGGCTTACTCGCCGACCAAGACACGATCGTGGTGCATGACGAGGCGCACGGCCTGCTCAACCTGGGTAGCGAGCAATCCAAGGGCGCCCGCCGGCTGCAGGCGAAGTTCCACCTCTTCCTCTCGGCCACGCCGTTTAAGGACCCGAAGACGTTGCGGCGCATGCTCCACAACTTGGAGCCCGACGACCCGCGCTTCGCCAGCGATGCCGCTTTCATGCGCGCCTTCCCGGCCAACGATCCCGAGGCCCTGCGCACGCTGAGCATCTTCAAGAACCGCTACGTCATCCGCTTCACCAAGGAGGACGTGCTGGAGGAGATGGATCCCGCCCTACCCATCGAGCAGCAGCACCACCGCTTGCCGCGCAAGGAGCAGGTGCCCGAGACGGAGATGGGCTCTTTCACACTGCTGGAGCAGCAGTGCCAAGCCATCTACGAACTCATGCTCGATTGGCAGGCCTGGTGCCGGCGCTACGACCGCTACGTGCCGCGCGATGCAGTGGCCCGCCTCGACGCCCTGCGAGGCAACCAGTTCGCGCTAGCCAAAGTGCACGCTTTGCGCCAAGTCGCGAACAATCCGGCGTACATCGGTCTTCAGGACGCAGAAGACCCCAAGGCTTGTAAGCTCCTGGCCGACGTCGAAACCTTGCTCGCCGAGGGGAGAAAAGTCGTCATCTTCTGCCAGTACAACGCTCAGGCAGAGAAGTACGCCGCGATGTTCGCCGCCCACTGCCCGAGCCTCTACACCGGCGTCACCGCCTCGCAAAAATTGCGCACAAACACCGAAGGTGAGCCGATCCGCTATCGCCAAGAGGATAATGGCCGGTGGGCGATGGATGAACGAGGTCTGCCGCTGGAAGACCCCAACGGAGAGGTTATGTCCGCGATGGACTACGAACGTCTCGCCTTCCAGAACGCGCCCGAGCGCCGCGTGATGATCGCCACCTACTCGGCCGGCGCCGTGGGCGTCACGTTCACCGCCGGCAAGGCGATGATCTTCGACGATCTGCCTGCCGACTGCGTGCAGGAGATCCAGGCCGAGGACCGCATCCACCGCATCGACCACGAGTACCAGACGCACCAGACCGTCCGCTACGCGCGCATGGTCGCCCGCTATCCCGAGGCGTTCCTAGAGCGCATGCGCCAGGTGTGGGTGCGCCGCAACGACAACGGGACTTTCACGGAAGTACGCAGCCGGCGCGTCGCCGAACGCGAGGAATTGCCGACCGCCTACGAGACCTTCTTCGCCCAGGGCACGTTCGACGAAGTGCGCGTCGCCGGCCTCCGCACCCAGCGCCGGCGCTTCCGCCTCATCAATGACGGCATTGTGGATTCCTCCGAGATGCCGGAGCTGCCAGAACCGGCGGCGCTCGCCTTCTGAAGCAGCATCCGACGTGGAACGTTTAGGCTCTTCAAGCCCAGAACCGTAGACTGCGACCGTGTCCCCAGCCTCCTCCCGGCTCAGCATCATCGTGCCGATCTACAACGAGGAGCGCACCTTGCCGACGCTCATTTCGCGTCTGCTCGCAGCCTGCGGCGAGTGGAGCCAGGTGATCTATGTCGACGACGGCTCAAAGGACGCCTCGCTCGCCATCGCTCGTGCGCACGCGCGCACGCAGGACACCGTCGTGACCAAGTCCAACGGCGGCAAGGGCTCTGCCGTGCGCGCCGGCATCCCGCTAGCGACAGGCACGTACACGATCGTGCAAGACGCCGACCTGGAGTACTCGCCGGAAGAAATCCCGGGACTGCTCGAATTCGCCGAGAAGAACGGCCACGTCTGTGTCTTTGGTTCGCGCCGGCTCAAGCGACAGAAGCAGTACGTCCATCTTCTTTCCTTCTTGGGCGGATCAATGCTTACCTGGATCTGCAACGCGCTCTACGGCACGCGCCTGACCGACCAGCCCACCTGCTACAAGCTCGTGCGGACCGATCTACTGCAGAATCTCGGCCTAGTGGAGAACGACTTCCGCTTCGATCCCGAAATCACGGTGAAGGTGCTGCGCGCCGGCCACGCCATCCACGAATTCCCCATCTCGTACGCCCCGCGCACGCGCGCCGAGGGCAAGAAGATCTGGTGGAAGGACTGGTTCCTGTGGGTGAGTGTCTTCCTCAAGCTATGGCCGCAACGCCAGGCCGCCGGCACCCCGGTATCGCCCGTACCGACCGCGCAGGTGTAGGCTGCAGCCATGCCCAAGACCATCTCCCCTAAGGAACGCGACGCCTTGCTCAAGACCCTCCAGGCGCGCTTCGAGAAACACACGGAGCGCCACAGGGGCCTCACCTGGGACAAAGTCGCCGCCAAGCTGAAGGACGCTGCGCTCTGGTCGCTCCAGCAGATGGAGGAGACGGGCGGCGAGCCCGACGTGGTTAGTCTCAAGAAGGGCGAGTGGGCGTTCGTCGACTGCGCGGAGGAGACACCCAAGGGCCGCCGCAGCCTCTGCTACGACGACCTCGCCCTGCGCGCCCGCAAGGAGAACAAGCCCAAGGACAGCGCCATGAACCTGACCGAGGCCATGGGCATCGAGCTGATCGATGAGGAGGAGTACCGCGCCCTGCAAGAACTCGGCGAGTTCGATCGGAAAACCTCCAGCTGGATCCTGACGCCGCCCGACATCCGCAAGCTCGGCGGCGCGCTCTTCTGCGACCGCCGCTACGACCACGTCTTCACCTACCACAACGGCGCCGACTCGTACTACGCCGCGCGGGCGTTCCGCGGAAAGCTGAAGATTTGAGTGGTAGCCCCGGTAGGAATTGAACCTACATCCACCCCTTAGGACGGGGTTGTTCTATCCGTTGAACTAC
>JAGOUB010000116.1 GCA_018061525.1 Candidatus Peribacteraceae bacterium | reverse complement strand
AAGCGACGCGGCGCCGTCCCGCCACCCGAAAATTCCGGTGACATTAAGGCAACCTTAATGCTCCACACCACGAGCCATTCTTGCTGCAAAGGCAAGTCTGCTAGCAGCAGGCGTTGTTTGCCGTAGGATTGCCGGGCAATTATTTCTCTCCTTCTTCTTTTTAGTCCTATGAACTCCCATCCTTCTTCAAACACGTCCAACCCGTGGTTTGTGGCTACGCTCTGCCTCCTGACCTTCGGTCTCGGCTTCGGCGTCGCTACCGGCCTCAACGGCGGTCGCGTCGCTCCGAACGGCGGCGTCCCGCCCTCCCAGGCTCCGGCCGCCCCGAGCAACCTCAAGCCGGCTGCTCCGGATGACGACTTCGTCGAGGGCGACGCGAACGCCCCCGTCACGATCATCGAGTTCTCGGACTACCAGTGCCCGTTCTGCCGCCGCTTCGTGAAGCAGACGCTGCCTGAGCTGAAGACGAAGTACATCGACACCGGCAAGGTGAAGGTCGTTCACCGCGACTTCCCGCTGGCCATGCACCCGCTGGCCAAGCCGATGGCCATGGCCGTCGAGTGCGCCCAGGACCAGAGCAACGCCCTGGCCCAGGCCATGTATGACGCCGTCTTCGCCAACCAGGAGACCGGCGCCGTGACCGCCGCTTCCATCCCCGAGTGGGCCAAGGGCATCGCCGGTCTGAACGTCGCCACCTGGACGACCTGCTACGACGCCAACAAGCACTCGGCTGAGATCGATGCCGATATGAAGGACGGTTCGGCCGCCGGCGTCTCCGGCACCCCGAGCTTCTGGATCCTCGGCCCGAACAACCAGAGCAAGCAGATCAAGGGCGCCCAGCCCATCGCCGCCTTCTCGGCCGCGATCGACGAGATGCTCAAGTGAGCGATCTCGCATGATTCAAAAAACGGCGTCCCTCGCGGGGCGCCGTTTTTCGTAGGGAGGGGCGGGATTAGAGTGCGGCGGCGGTGCCGACCGAGAAGTCCTCGGTCTTGAGCGACGACGGGACGCTCTTGTAGCGCGAGACGATCTGGTCGTGCTCCACGCTGCCGTCGGGGCGCGTGATGGTCTGCGACCAACCGATCTCGTTGGTGCGCAGCGGTGCGCCGTTCACCGAGAAGACCGATGTGTCCGTGGTGGAGAAGTAGGGGCCGTCGAGCGCCACCTGGCGACCGTCGGGCGTGCCGTAGAGTTCGACGTAGGCGTCGTCGCCTTCGTAGCGCGAGAGGATGAGGATCGGGTGGCCGGTGTCGTTCGTGAAGGTCAGGTCCTGGGCGCCGGGGAAGATGGTGGCGTCCACACCCACGCCGTAGGCCTTGTAGTAGGTGACGTAGAGGCTGTGCGGAGCGCGGTTGACCACCGGCAGGCCGGCCTTCACGAGCGCGCGGTAGAGCGTGGTGGCTGCCTGGCAGATGCCGCCGCCCTGCACCGGGCGCAGTGCGCCGCCCTCGAAGATGCCGAGAGCCTCGCGCCAGCCGGAGGCGCCCTTGAGGGTGGTGTTGAACTTGAAGGTGGCGTCGGGCGCCACGAGCGAGCCGTTGAGCTGCTCGGCGAGGGCCTTGTGGATGTTGAAGATGCGGCCGGCCGGGGAGTTGGCGTAGTTGGAGCGGCCCTGGGCGAGGAGCGTCATCTTGGCCAACTGGCCGTCGGCCTGGCGGCGGTAGACACCGCCGGCATCGTGTACGGCGTGGACCGTGGCGACAGACGTACCGGTAAGAAGCGCGTTGGTGACTTCGGCCGTGGCGGCGTCGAGATCCACCAGGTAGCCGCTGCGGATGGAGCCGGTGCTGGTCAGGCGGGTGGTGCCGTACTTGTCGGTGGCCTCGCCCGTGACCGTGGCCCACGAGGGGGAGGGGAGTAAGCCGGCCAGCACGTCGCGGACGCCCTGCTCGAGGGCGGACTCATTGAGGGAGTAGCGGACGGAGTCGGTATCGGCCTCGACGGTGATCCATTCCTGGTGGTCGCCCACCGAGAACACGACCGGGTCGATGAGGGCGCCGGTGGCGGCATCGCTCTCGATCTGGAAGCGGACTGTCGTCTTCATGCCCATGAGGGCTTCGCGGCTCTCCAGAGCGGAGGCCGCGGCGCGGAAATCGAGGGTGGAGCCAAAGGCGCGCTCGGCGCGACGTTGGAAGGCGGCGACCGTGGGGTCATCGGGGGTGGGGGCCGGCTTCACGGCCGGAGCGGAGGCCATCGCCGCGAGCCTGGCCGCAGGGGCGTCGGCCACATCGGCGCGCGTTCCGCTAATGAGCGTGATCGCAAAGACCGCAGCGCCGGCAACCAGTACTGCGCCGCTGAAGAGGCGGAGCTTGTGTGTGTTTTTGACGTTCATAATATAAATATTATAACAGAATTGTCTGTATTTTGCAAATACAGGAATCAACAGCTGCTTCAGTCGCTCCGGATTGACGGAGAAAGGGAACGATGCGGTGGGAACAGTGAGTGTCATTGCCCCTAAGACGGCCGCTGCGTAGTCTCATGTCTGCTATGGCTCAAAAAGTCCTTGTCATCGGCGGTGGATTCGCAGGTATTCGTGCCGCCCAACGGCTGGCGCATCATCCGGAATTCGAACTAACGCTCGTGAGCCCGCGGCCCTGGCTGGAGTATTACGGCTCGCTGTATCGCATCATCCGCGCCGACGCATTCTCGCGCGTCTGTCTCTTGCTGTCCGAACTTCTGCCGCGTTCCGTGACGACGATGGTCGACACCATCGAGTCGGTCGACACGGCAAAGAAGGTGGCCCAAGGCCGCCTGGGTTCCTACTCCTACGACATCCTCGTCCTCGCCCCTGGCGCGGAGCCGGCGTACTTCGGCATTCCCGGCATGAAGGAGAACGCCCTGACCATGAGCCATGTGGCTGAGGCGGTGCACCTCCGCCGGCACTTCGATGCGCTCCTTACGGGACACCTCACGCTGCCGCAGCA
>JAGOUB010000115.1 GCA_018061525.1 Candidatus Peribacteraceae bacterium | reverse complement strand
GCCAAATCGCCCTACGCACGGCGCGCCGCGCCAACCAAGGCCTCGGGGGGCTGCCCGCCGAGGTCATCGCCAAGTTTTCCCAGGCGGCAGATGCCGCCGAGCGCGACTGCCTGGCCGCCTGCCAGGCGGCCAGGAACGCCCTGCCCACCCCCTGACCCCGAGGAGATCACCCGTGACAACCGAAGCCACCGAGCGGCGCGCCCTGCGCCGCGACCTTGTGCTGTCAACTTTCCGCAAGCTCGGCAGCATCAAGGCCACCGCCAAGCAACTCGGCATCGCCCGTCGCATCGTCCGGCGGATCATCCGCGCACCCGACGCCCCCTGCGCGCCCGCCGCCAGGCCGCCCGTGAAGAGCAAGCTCGACCCGTTCAAGCCCGTCATCCAACGCCTCGTCCTTGAGGATCAGCTCACGGCAACTCTCGTGCTCGAAGAGATCAAGGAACTGGGCTACACCGGCGGTTACTCCATCCTGAAGAGCTTCGTCGCCGCTATCCGCCCGAAGGCCAGGGTCAAAGTCACCACCCGCATCGACCATCCGCCCGGCGACCCCGCCCAGGTGGACTGGTCGCCCCACACCGTGGAACTCGAAGGCGAGCAGCGCATCGTCCACTGCTTCTCCCTCGTGCTGCCCTTCTCGCGCTATATGGTCGTGCGCTACGCCCTCGACGAAAAGCTCGAGACCCTCGTCGCCATGCACGAAGAGGCCTTCTCCGAGATCGGCGCCGTGCCTGCGGTCATCACCTACGACAACATGACCACCGTCGGCCGCCATGTGGGGCCGGGCGAGATCTGGATCAACCCGCGCTTCGAGGCGTACGCCAAGTTCCAGGACTTCGAGATCGTCCTCATCTCACCCGGCAAGCCCAACCAGCACGCCTCCGTCGAACGCCCCTTCCACTACATCGAGAACAACTTCTTGAAGCGACGCCGCTTCAAGTTCGCGGACCTCGACGACCTCAACGATCGGGCGCGGGCGTGGTGCGCAACCGTCGCCAACGTCCGGATCCACGGCTCGACCCGCGAGCGACCCGTCGACCGCCTGCAGCGTGAACGCCCTTTCCTCAAGGCCCTGCCGAGCATCCGCCACGAGCCCTTCCGCACCCTCGCCCGCCAGGTCGGCACCGACTTCTGCGTCGCCGTCGATACCCACCGCTACAGCGTCTCGCCGCGCTACGCAGGCCAGCCGGCCACCGTGCGCCTGTTCGACGAGAGCCTGGAGATCGTGGTGGACGGACAGACCGTCGCGGCCCACCAGCGCTCCGACGTGCGGCACGGCCGCTCGGTCCTGCCCGAGCACGAGGCCGAGTTCATGCACTGGACGCCCAGCCGACGCCTGCTCGAGCAGGCCTTCTTGCGACTCGGCGAGGCTGCCCACGACTACTACCAGGGCCTCAAGGCCCAGCGCGGCCAGGGCGCGGGCTACCACCTCCAAAAGCTGCTCAAGCTCGCGGATCGCCACGGCGCACAACTCGTCACCGCCGCCATGCGCCACGCCGCCCAGTACGGCAACTTCTCGTCCGACGCCGTCAGCCGCGTGATTGCCGGGCGCCAGATGCCGCGCGCCCGAGCCGCCACGCCCGTCAGCGCCCCACCCGAGCAGGTCCGCCGCTGGCTCGAAGGCCTCGACGTCGAGGTCGGCGACCTCGCCCTCTACGACCGCATGGTCGACGATGCAGCCCCCCAAAAGGAGCAAGACCATGGCCAAGGATAAGCCCATGCCCCCGACCACACTCGACGAGCTGAAAGCCAACCTTGCGGCCCTCAAGCTCAACGCCATGCTCGAGGCCCTCGACGGCGCCATCGAGGACGCCAACACCCTCAAGTGCGGCTACGTCACCTTCCTGGCCAGCCTGGTCAGGACCGAACTCATCGTGCGCACCGAGAGCGCCGCCGAGCGCCGCGTGAAAGCCGCCGGCTTCCCGGAGATCAAGACCTTCGACACCTTCGACTGGACCTTCCAGCCCCACCTCAACGTCCAGCTCGTCAAGGACCTTCAAAACCTCCAATTCGTCGCCAGGGGCCGCTGCGTCCTCATTCTAGGCAAGCCCGGCACTGGAAAGTCGCACATCGGAACAGCTTACGGCGTGCTCGCCGCTCTACGCGGTCACTCCGTCGCCTTCTACAAGGCAACCAAGCTGCTCACCGACCTCTACGCCACGCTGGCCGACGGCTCCACGGATCGCTTCATCGCCAAGCTCGCCCGCGTGGATCTGCTCGTCATCGACGACCTGCGCGCGGCTTCGCCGCCACGCGCCGAGTACGCCAACCTCATGTTCGACCTCATCGAGGCACGCTACCGCCGCAAGGCCACGATCGTCAGCAGCAACCTCGCCATCAGCGATTGGGGCACCAAGGTGCTCGGCAACGTCGCCCTCACCGGCGCCATCGTCGACCGCCTCATGGACGGCGCCCACGTCATCAACATCCGGCGCGGCAAGAGCTACCGCTCCGAGGGCCCGGACGCCCCGCCGTTGGATCAGCGCCCTGACGTGCCGCCTGGCGATCAGGACGACGAGTGAGCACCAGGCCTATCAAGTGCCCAACGACCCGCCAGAGCCCCCCGGCTCTGGCGGGTTCGTCTTCGAGTGCGGACACGATCACCCGGGCAAACTCGATTCGCGCGCTACGGGGTCTGGGGGGCCTGCTGAACCTCGCCGATTGCACCCGGCGGGGCAAGAGAGAGCCCCGGTTGCGCGCTTCAGGTCGCGACCACGGCAGAGATCACGCGGGGACGCCGTCCCAGGGCTGCGAAGAGGGGGGCCATTTCAGGCCGCCATGGGGGGCCAGTTTCGGCCGGCGGTGAAGGGAAGGCGCGCAAAGCGAAGAAGGGGGAGCCCCCGTCGCGGCATGCCGTCCGCAAGGAGGCGCTCGGTCAGGACACGCGCCTCTGGGAAACGTTTGTCGCCGCTCGTTGTAGGCTCACTGCACGCA
>JAGOUB010000114.1 GCA_018061525.1 Candidatus Peribacteraceae bacterium | reverse complement strand
GGTCCGCGGGCGGCGCAAACTCGACCCGCGCTCTTCTGCGGAAGCGCGGGCCTCAAACGGTGCGCCGCCACTATTCGCGGACGCATCGCCAACCGCGTGACGGCACCGCCACTGGGCGGCCAAGGCTGCATTTCGATGACATGGGGAGTGAGATCGTGGAGCGGTGTCGCGCCTGGGGGGAGGAGATCGGCCCTGGCTCGAAAGGTGCGCGCACGAATGAACGCCGGAAAGAAAGCGCGCACCTTTCGACCGACGAAGCCGGCCGGGCCTAATGGCCGGCAAGGAGGCACAGGGCCGAGGTGGAGGGGCGTTGGCGCGACGCGCTTTCTTGGGCACTTCTTTGTCGCGCACAAAGAAGTGCCATACGGATGGTTGGCACCAGCTCCAAACAAGACACATTTTGGAACCCATCAACAGACTCAGGTACTCTTTCACTCATGTCTTTCCCTCACCTCCAAAAGACCGATCCCGCTGTGTTCGCCGCCCTCACGGGCGAGATGGGCCGACAGCGCGACGGCCTGGAGCTGATCGCCTCCGAGAACTACGTCTCCGAGGCGGTGCTGGAGGCATTGGGAACGATCTTCACGAACAAGTACTCCGAGGGCTACCCCGGCCGCCGCTACTACGCCGGCCAGGAATTCACCGACCAGGTGGAGCAGCTCGCCATCGACCGCGCCAAGGCCCTCTTCGGTTCCGACCACGCCAACGTTCAGCCGCTCTCGGGCGCGGCGGCCAACATCGCCACGTACTTCGCTTGGCTTGAGCCCGGCGACACGGTCCTCGGCATGGACCTGAGCCACGGCGGCCACCTGACGCACGGCAGCCCGGTCACCTACATGAGCAAGCTCTACAAGTTCGTCCGTTACGGCATCGCCGACGTGGCCACCGGCCGCATCGATTACGACGCCCTGCGCGAGACGGCCAAGAAGGAGCGCCCCAAGATCATCCTGGCGGGCTTCTCGGCCTACCCGCGCCAGCTCGATTTCGCGGTCATCAAGTCGATTGCCGACGAGGTGGGTGCCGTGGCCATGGCCGACATGGCGCACGTCGCCGGCCTGATCGCCGGTAAGGCGCTCCGCAACCCGCTCGACGACGGGTTCCAGATCATGACGACGACCACGCACAAGACGCTCCGCGGCCCGCGCGGCGCGATGATCCTTAGTAAAGGGACGGTGGGAAACCCCCTTAAGGCGCCCGAGAAGACGATCGACAACCTGCCCACGCTCATCGACCGCAGTGTCTTCCCCGGCTTCCAGGGCGGCCCGCACATGCACCAGACGGCGGCCATCGCCGTGGCGCTGCTCGAGGCCAGCCAGCCCGCCTTCCAGGCCTACGCCAAGCAGGTGCTCAAGAACGCCACGCAACTGGCCGAGTCGCTCATGGAGAGGGGATGCTCGCTTGTGACCGGTGGCACCGACAATCACCTGATGGTCGTGGATTGCATGAAGAGCTGGCAGATCGATGGCTCGGAGGCCGACAAGGTCCTCGACCTGGCGGGCATCACGGCCAGCAAGAGCACGATCCCGGACGATCCGCTGCCGCCGTACAAGCCGAGCGGGCTCCGCATCGGCACGCCTGCCATCACCACGCGCGGCATGAAAGAGGGCGAAATGAAGACGCTCGCCGGCTTCATCTGCCAGGCGATCGAGAAGAGGGGGGATGCCGACGCGCTCAAGAAGCTCCACGCGGAAGTGACGGCGTTCTGCCAGCCGTTCCCGGTGCCGGGCATTCCGTCTCTCTGAAAGAAGGAGAAAAAGCGCGCTTTTTGCCTGTGCGCCACTAAGCCAAAAACGAACACTTTTTTGATACATCCCAATATTCTGAGTCTGGGAGCCAGGACCTTTCATTGCCGTTTCAAAAGTGCCCACGTACATTGGCGTGATTTGTTCGGAGTCGGAACCCAGAACAAGTCACTCACACCAACAGTCCAGACACACAGACGGACACGGGGCAGGGCCCTGCCCCCGACACCAAGACACACAGTCGAACGGAACCGCACCTTCAACCCTCCGGCACACAACGTAGAGAGGACCGTGGTCATTCATCGCAAACGTTCCTCCCGGCCACTCACTTGCAACCACTTGCACACTTCTGGGTCTAGCGACCGTCTTGCTCCCAGAGTGGCCACAGTCCTCTCTGCTGCGCAATACCGTTGGGACGACCGAGGGTCCGTCCCAGCGAACTCCCTTCCTCCCCAGTGTCTCTCTCGAGTCCTCACGGATTCTTGCAGCTGACCGGTCCGGGGACTTCGTCGGGTCACGAGGAGAAACAAGAGACCAGAGCGCGGCAGGGAATTGAGGCGCCCTCGCCTCCGCCCCTTTCCGTTCACGGCCCAGCGACCGCCAACGTCACTGTCGCCCAGGAGAGACGGCAAACAAACACAAAAGGCCACGAGAGTGGTCTTTTTGTTTTGGGTGTATGTATGTACACCACACGCCCACCAACCCTGATGGGCCTTTTTCGCATGCATCCAATCAAATCTTGCTCTCGACAGGAGCGTTGACCGGAAGGTGTACGTGCGTACACTAAGGCTCATGACCCCCGCCATCCTCTCCGCCACCGCCACCATCCCCGGCACCGTCGACTGCACCCGCTGGTCGGCCGACCTCTTCGCCGACCAAGGCCCGGCCTTGCTGGAGTGGTTGAAGGCCCAGCCCCGCGCCCAGGTCGCCGTCCGCCTGCCTGCCCGCCAGGAGCTCCGCCCCCTGCGCCAGCAGATCCAGTCGCTCGGCCACCAGGTGACCGTCCGCACGCCCTACTACTTCACGACCGTCCGGGTCTCCCGCTGATTATGACTCCTCTCCTCATGCTCATGTTCGGCCTGGCAATGCCGTTTCTGCTGTATACTCAGGTCGATGCCTATCAACCCAGGACGAGTCCTGTTCCGCGACGATTACCTGCTCGCCGTCCACAAGCTCCCCGAAGAGCTCGTGGTGCGCGGCCGTGGTGAAGTCGGCAAGCTCCCGCTGCTCGATTTCCTGCGCAAGGACGAGCCGGG
>JAGOUB010000113.1 GCA_018061525.1 Candidatus Peribacteraceae bacterium | reverse complement strand
CGAGCTGCTCGCCGCGCGCCCGCCCAAGGCCGAGCTGCACAACCGGCTGCGCCTCTACGGCGACATCGTCTTCCGCTTCCCGCTCGATTTTGGCTCCTACCGAGACCTCCAGCGTCAGCGCAGCGCTGTGCAGGAGATGCCGCTGCTCACGACCAATTACGGCTTCGAGGCGTGGTACCTGGAACAACTCACGCCCGAGCTCCGCGCCGAGGCCGAAGCCTTCCTTACAGAGCAAGAGACGCGCATCGCCGCGCTCGACTGCAGCGACGAGATTCGCCAGTACTACGTCGGCATGGGTTACACCGTCGCCGTCGTCATGAGCTGCTCGCTGCCGTCCGCCGTCTACATCGCCGAGCTCCGCTCCGCCGACACCGTCCATCCGACCCTGCGCGTGCAGGCCCAGCGCATGGGCGACGCACTGCTCCAGGCCGTGCCCGGCCTGGCCATGCACCACGACACCTCGCCCGGCGCCTGGAACATCAAGCGCGGCAGTCAGGACATCGTCCGCAAGGAGGCTTAAGAGCCCGTTCAAGATCTCAATTCGGGCTGCAAACGCCTCCTTCCTGTTGCGACTTGCTGCTCAGCCAAACCGTATCTCGATACGCTTTGGCTTCCGCAGCTTCGCCTCACGACGGAAGGCGTCGTTTTCGCCTACGAAGCAGATCTTGAACGGGCTCTGACAACGAAAAACGCCCGGTTGCCCGGGCGTTCGTTCTTCGCGTCTGGATCAGGAATTACTCCTGGTCGGCACCGTCGCGCATGGCGGCGCTGTCGTCCGTCGTCATGGCGCCCTCGCGGGTGACCATGTCGCCGTCGACCATCGTCTGCGTCTTACCGCCGACGAGCATGACCGTGCCGTCCGTCTTCACGACCGTGCCGTTGCTGAGGACCATGTCCTCGGTCAGCTCCTGGATCTTGCTGTCGCTCCAAAGCGTGTACATCACGCCGCCGCGCATCGTCACGCCGACCATGTTGGCCTTAGCGGCCATCTCGGAGGAGGACGACATCATCGACGAGGACGACATCATGGAGGAGCTCGACATGGCGGCGCCGGAGCCCGTCGTGTCGGTGGTGCCCGACATCGTGCAGGCGCTCAGGAGAGCGGCGGCGAGAACGGCGGGGAAAAGCATCTTTTGCATGGAAAAATGGGGAAGAAAGTACCGAGCGTTGACCCTAAAGCCGCCCCTACCGACAGACAAGTCCTTATCCTTGTCATAACTACGTAAATATTTCATAGATACATATTTCTGGATCATTTGGAGTCATCTGGACTCGACTGGTCCGGGGCCCGCCGGTTCCAGTAGAGTTTGCCCCGATATGCTTCCGAGCTTCACCGTCTTCGACGTCGAAACGACCGGCCTTGATCCCAAGCGCGGCCACCGCATCACCGAAATCGGCGCTGTGCGCGTGGAAAACGGCCAGGTGCTGCGCGACAAGACGTTCTGCACGTTCGTGAACCCCGAGCGCGAGATCCCGAACGAGGTGAAGCAGATCACGCACATTAGCGACGAAGACGTGGCCGGCGCCCCCACGATCATGGCGGTACTGCCCCAATTCCTCGAGTTCGCGCAGGGGTCGCTGCTCGTGGCCCACAACGCCAGCTTCGACATGTCGTTCCTGCAGACCGAAAAGGAATTCTGCTGGGGCTACCTGGAACTGCCGGAGTGTTTCTGCACCATGCGCTTGTCTCAGCACCTCTGGCCGACGGCGTTCCGCCACACGCTCGACCAGGTGGGCCTGCGCCTCAACCTCGAGATTCCCAAGGACCGCCACCGCGCCCTGCCCGATGTGTTGCTGACGGCCGACGCCCTGGCCGCGATGCTGCCCCAGGCCAAAGTCGCCAGTATCGAGCAATTGCGCCGTTTTGCCGGCTTGGAGGCCCCTAAGGCCGCCCTGCCCGCCCGCCGCTAACCCCGGTTGAGCCGACCGCGTCTGCCCATATAGAGTGGGCGGGTTCGCCATGCCCATCCGTTCCATCATCACCGGCGCCGACACTCCCGTGCTGCGGGCCAAGGCCAAGCCCGTCGCTAAGGTCACCAAAGAGGTGCAGGAGCTGCTCAAGGACATGGCCGAGACGTGCCTTATTGCCGACGGCCAGGGTCTGGCCGCGCCGCAGATCGGCGTCTCGGAGCGCGTGATCGTGGCCGTACTCAATGAGCGCTTGGTGGGCTTGGTCAATCCGGAGATCACCTGGCGGTCGGGCGAGATGGTGCGCGACGAAGAGGGCTGCTTGAGCCTTCCGAACCTGTACGTGATGGTGCCGCGCGACCGCTCCATCGGGGTGAAGTTCCTCGACGTGAACGGCAAGCCGCAGGAGTTGCGCCTCTCCGACATGAACGCGCGTGTTATCCAGCACGAGGTGGATCATTTGGATGGCGTGCTCATCATCGACCACTCCTCGAAGAAAAAGGCCCAGCCGAAGCACGACAAGGAAGAGATGTAACCGGCTCAGCCGGCGATCTGCGCCATCAGGTCGCGGATGGTACCGCGCATGAAGTCGCTCATCGGGAACGGCTCCAAGGCGTCTTTTTCGCTGCAGGGAAGCCAGATGAAGGCCGAATGCTCTACTGGATCCAAGATCACGGCGTTCGTCTCCGGCTCGATCACGAACGTGAAGCGCCGGCGGGCCTTTCCTTCTGAGTTTCGGTAATCGACGCTGCCCACGTACTGCCGCACGCGCTGGATGGTGAGCCCGGTTTCCTCTCGGATCTCGCGGGCTAGCGCATCGAGCAGACTCTCGCCGGGGTCTCTCCCGCCGCCGGGAAATTCGAGATGGCCCGGCAGGTAGTCGTCATCCGCGGCGCGCGTCAGCAAGAGTACGGCGCCGTTCCAGACGACGACCGCTCCGACGATGCACAACGTGATGCCGTCTTGCTCCGCCCGCTTCGCCTCCGCTTCTAACATCGCCAGGAGGGACGGGGTGATCTCCATGGCCTCAGCCGACCACGCCCTTGAGGATTTCCTGCACCTTGGCGGGGTTGGCTTGGCCCTTACTGGCCTTCATCACCGCGCCGACGATGGCGCCGAGG
>JAGOUB010000112.1 GCA_018061525.1 Candidatus Peribacteraceae bacterium | reverse complement strand
ATCGAGGCCTAATGACTGATTGCCCTCCCATGTACTTCTGCAAAGCCTTCGGGATGTTCACGGAGCCGTCTTCGTTCTGGTGATTCTCCAAGATGGCGATGAGCGCGCGGCCGATGGCGAAGGCGGTGGCGTCATTCATGTGCACGAGCTTCCGCTGACCCTCGCTGTCTTTATAGAACGTTCCCAGGCGGCGGGCCTGGTAGTCGGTCATGTAGTCGCTGGTGTGCGTCTCGCGGTAGGTCTGCTGGGCGGGGATCCAGCAGTCGATATCGATGCCGTTGGCGTTGGGCTTGCCGATGTCGTAGGTGCACTTCTGGATGACGCGGTAGGGCACCTCGATGAGCGAGACGAGATGCTCCTGCAGCGCGACGATCAGCTTCTGCTCGTCCTCGCCCGTGTCGGCCGAGGCGAACGACTCCATCTCCAATTTGTCGAACTGGTGCACGCGCAGGATGCCGCCCATGTCCTTGCCGTAGGTGCCGGCCTCGCGGCGGAAGGCGGTGGAGTAGCCGATGAAGCGCACGGGCAGCTGCTCGGCCGGGATGGTCTGCTCCATGTAATAGGGCCCAAGGGTGTGCTCGGCCGAACCGACCAGCACCTGCCCGTCCTCGGGCAGCAGGTAGCGCTGCTCTTCGGGGCGCAGGCGGTCCATGCGGTCCATCACCTCGCGCTTCATAATCACCGGCGGGAGCACGGGCACGAAGGGCTTGGCGGAGACCTTGAGGCCCTCTTTCTTCACGATGCTTGCAAGCAGCTTCTCGTCGCCGAGCACGTCGAACGTGAGCTGGATGAGCGCCATCTGCAGGCGGACGGCGTCGCCCTTAAGGTAGGCGAAGCGGCTGCCGCTGACGATGGCGGCCTGCTCGATGTTGATGATGTCGAGGTGTGTGCCCAGCGCGACGTGGTCGCGGACGGGGAAGCTGAACTTCTTCGGCTCGCCCACCACCTTGGCCACCACATTCTCCTCTTCACTCAAGCCTACCGGCACGTGCGATAGGGGAAGGTTGGGGAGCTTCAGCTGCATCTCGTGCCACTGGGCTTCCACCTCCGTGAGCTTCTCTTCCTTGGCCTTCAACTCCTCGCCGAGGGCCTTCATGGCGACAATCGCCGCCGCCTTCTCGTCGCCTTTCATGGTGACGATGTCTTTGCTGACTCGGTTGCGCTCGGCGCGCATGGGATCCACCTCGGAGACGAGGGCGCGGCGAGCGGTGTCGAGCGCGAGAAAATCCTTCACTGAGAGGGCGATCTTCTTGTTGTCGCACGCTTGCTGATACACGTCTGGCCGGCTGCGGAGGTCTTGGAGGTCGATCATTGGACCCTAGCCTAGGCCAGATGCGGGGTGCCGGGCCAGAGGTTTTGGCGCCCGTCAGGCGGCCAAGGCGGCCTCGATCTCGCCGAGGGTCAGGGATTGGCGGGCTTCCGGGCGGACGCTCATCAGGCGGGCGACCCGCTCGGCCACCACGGGCGCATCGAGGTCGCGAGTGACAGAGCCGCTCTCGCTGTTCCACCAGCGGCGCAGGCCCGTGGCCCAGCGCGTAAGGCGGCTCTGGCCGGCTTCGGCCTGGCGGCGGGCGGCGGTTCGGCGGGCGATGGCGTCATCGAGGGCGATCTTGAGATGGGGATGGCGCTCGGCCCAGAGGAGCAGGAATTCGGCACGCTCCGCGAGCGGGCAGCTCTCATCGCTCAAGTGGTCGATGATCTCGGGGGAGACGGGCGTGCGGAGTTCGGCCAGGCGGCGCTCCTCGTCGTGGCGGCGGCTGAGGAAAGAGTCGCGGTAGCGGTCGCGCAGGCCGTCGAACAGCGCCACGCCGTGCTCTCCGAGCGCGCGGCCGACGATGGCGCGGGCGGCATCGACGCGGTCGAGGGTGGCGGCCTCGGCCTCCTGGCGATCGTTGCCGCGCTGGTAGCCCTGGTAGGGCGCCTGGCGGACGGCATTGGGATCATAGAAGGCGGGACCCGCCCCGCTCCGCTCGCGGTCACCGTCAAGGACGCTCCGCACCTGCTTCAGTTCGCGGTCGGTGGCGCGGCCGATAAGCAATTCGACCAGACGATCGTCGGGACGGATCGCGACGGCGGCTTCGGGACCGGCGGGTGTGGAGGAGAGGGGGCGCATGTACGTTATTACGTAACTTTTATGAATATTGTCCATTAGTCATTCGCATTCGGATTGTAGGCATCGGCGCCGTGAAAGAAAGCCGAATGCATCAAAAAAGCGGCCGGGAGCACCGACCGCTTTGAGGAGGCAAGATCGTTTCAGGAGAGCGACGCCTGGTAGATGCCCTCGATGGCGGCATCCAGGGCGGCCGTGAACTCGGCCGGGCTCTGGTCGGCGCGGAGATCCTCGACCAAGGCGCGGGAGAAGCTGGCGGTAATGCCGTGGTTCTGGGCGAGCTTTGTATTGGCCTCCTCGCGCGGGTAACCGCCGGAGAGCGCCACCACACGCAGCACGCGTGGGTGCTTCACCAGCGGGGCGTAGAAGTCTGCCTCGTCGGGGAGCGTCAGCTTGAGCATCACCTGGCGATCGGCCGGGAGCGCGTCGAGGTGCTTCTGAATGGCGTCGCGCAGGAGCGCCTCGCAGGCGGCCTTGTCGGCCGACTTGATGCTGACCTCAGGCTCGATGATCGGCATCAGTCCCGCGGCGGCGATGACGTCGCCCACCTCGAACTGCTGCTTCACCACGGCCGCGATGCCCTCGGCGTCGGCGGCGTGGATGACGGAACGCATCTTGGTGCCGAAGATGCCGTGCTCCACCGCGCTCTTGAGCAGGGCTTCCAGCTTTACCATCGGCTTCATCAACTGCACGCCACCCGTGCGCTCGGCCAGGCCTTCATCCACCTTGAGGAACGGAACGATGTTCTTCTTCTCCCACAGATACTGCGCGGTCGGCAGGCCCTCGATCTCGCCGAGCATGGTGCGCTCAAAGAGGATGGAGCCGGAGACGCGCTGGTCGAACGCCTTGTCGACGATGATGCGGGCGCGCATCTCGTGCACGATCGTGAACATCTTCTCCTTGTCCTCGCCCCAGGCGCTCGGATCAAGACCATAAGCC